>JBFYOR010000420.1:0-3299 GCA_041303695.1 Mycobacterium sp.
CCCTGATCGCCAACCCGGGCACCCGGTGCATCCGCGGTGCGAGGATCCGCCGCAGCGCATCACCGACACGGCCGCCGGCCGTCATGGAATGGCCGATGATCAGCGCCAGGCTGATCATGGCCCGCGCGTGCGGCTTACGTTCCTGCTGGTAGGTCTCCAGCACGACGGTGTCCAGACTGCCCTTGAGCACACCGGCCAGCTTCCAACTGAGGTTCATCGCATCACGCAGGCCCGCGCCCATGCCCTGACCGATGAAGGGTGGCGTCAGGTGGGCGGCGTCACCGAGAAGGAAGACGTTCCCCCGGCGCCAGCGGTCGGCAACTTGTGCACGGAAGGTGTAATCGGCGACGCGAACCACCTGCAGGTCGGCGTCGGTGACAGGCCCGAGCCAGGGCGCGATGAGCGGACGCAGGGCCGCCAGGGTGCGGTAGTCGTCGGCCGTCTCGCCGGCCAGCAGCCGAAACTCCCAGCGGTAGCGGGAATCCTTGACCTGCATGAAGGTTCCGGCCCGCCGGGGATTGCACACCTGGTGGACCCCGGCCCACTGGTGCAGGTCAACGCGCGCGTCGACATCGACCACCAACCACCGCTGTTCGAAGCGCAGGTCGCGCATGGTCGCGCCGATATGTTTGCGCACCAAGCTGTTAGCGCCGTCGCAGCCCAGCAGGTAGTCGCAGTCGACGACGTGTTCGCTCTCATCGACCCGGTCGGTGAACCGGATCCGCGTTCGGCCCCTGCCGATATCGGTCAGCGTGGTGACGTCGGAATCGCAACGCAGCGTCGCCGCCGGAAAGCGGGTCAGGTTGGCGCGCAGCACCGCCTCGAACTCCGGTTGGTCGAACATGTTGGCTTCGGGGTGACCATGCCGACTGCGGGTCGGATCCCGGTGCAGTTCGGCCAGCACGCCCATGTTCGTGTCCAGCAGACGCAGGCCCAGACCGGGTCGGGAGATCGCGGCGAATTCCGCACCGACACCCAGTCTTTCGATGATCCGGTACACCTCATCATCGAGGTGGACCGCTCGGGGCTGCGGATAGACGTCGGCCCAACGATCCAGCACCAGACAGTCAATTCCGTACTGGCCCAGCAGTGTTGCCGCGGTGACCCCGGTCGGGCCGGCCCCGATGATCACGACAGGGTAATGACTGGGCGCGCCCATCTGCCGATCCCCTAGGAGTACCTGACCCGGGTCCGCTGGGTGCCCAGGTCGATCGCGCCATCGTCGGTGGCGACGGATGCCTCCACGAGGTCACCGTCATGGAGGTATTTGGGGTTGGCGGCCTGAGTCTTGAAGAATGCCTTCCACTTAACCGCGGGCGGCAACAGGTTGCTGATCATCGTGATCGGTTTCGGAGGAGCGCTCAGCGCCGTGCCGACCGGCGTGCCGGTGAGGATCAGGTCGCCGGCGACGAGGTTCTGGAACCGGACGAGTGACTGCAGTGCCTGCAGTGGCCGATAGAGCATGTCACCGGCGACGAGGGCGTTCTGCCGCTCCTGACCGTTGACGGTCAACCGGAGCCGAAGATCACCGAACCGGCCGAGTTCACCGTCCTCCAGGAGCACCAGGGCGGGGCCGACCGGGGTGAACGTCGGGTAGGACTTCGCCTCGTAGAACTGGGTCTGGGGAAGCTGGATATCGCGCGCCGACACGTCATTGGTGACGACCAGCCCGGCGATGCAATCGGCCAGATTACGGTCGGAAACCGTTGTACCGACGGGGATCTCGCGGCCGATGACCAGACCGATCTCCACCTCGTAGTCCAGGAAGCGCACATGCTCCGGCTTGATGATGGGATCCTGTGGGCCACTGATGGAGGCCGACGACTTGCGGAAGAAGGTCAATGGTGTGCTCTTGGGATCCATCCCCGCGTCGCGCACGTGGGAGGCGAAGTTGGTCATCTGGGCCACCACCCGGCATGGTGCGGTAACCGGCGACAGCAGTGCGAGCTCATCCACCGCAACACTGGACGCCCCGGCCCGCCCCGCCTCGATGGCGCCGCGGTCGGCGAGTAGTTCACCTGTGGTGGCCGCGGAGGTGTCCACCCTGACGGCACGATTACCCTTCTGGATCCACCATCCTTCGGCGGTGCGCAGCACGGATACGGTCATGATCGGGCCACTTTCAGCATTCCCATCAGTCGTTTGACGTCGAACTCGTTGTTGTGGCGTAGTGCGGTGACGATCGCCGTCACCTCCTCGCGCGCGTACTTCGGGTCGATTCCCAGGAAGTCCTTGGTCACCGGCGGTCCCCACTGGGCCAACCCTGACGCGGTGAACTGCGCCCACCCCGTCTCGAGGGTGCTGTCGAACATGTCGCCGTCTGCGTAGTGCTCGACCAGGAAGCCGTCGGGGTCACGCCAGTAATCGAAGATCTGGCTGCCCTGGATGTGCCGGCCGATCCCCCAGGACCGGAGATAACCCCTGTCCCGCAGGTACTCCCCGCCCGCGGCGAGCGCATCGAGATCACTGACCTCAAAGGCAGAGTGGACGTAGCGATTCGCCGCGCCGAGGGCGATCGCCAGCGTGTGGTGGTCGGACGGGGTGGCGCCCCGGTCACAGCGGATGAAGCTCATCGTCGGGCCGCGTTGGCGCTGTCCCGCGTAGTAGAGGAAGTCGCTGACGATCAGGCCGAAATGATCCAGGTACCAGTTCAGGTTTTCGATGTAGGTATTCGACTGCAGGACGACGTGGCCCAGTCGCTGGACGCGCGCCGGTTCCCTCGGCGGGCGCTGGGTGGCGTTGACCCGCGTCACTCCGGATCCGACGTTGAGGACGTGCGGTTTCTGACCGGTTAGCGCGGGCAACTCGTGCATTCCGGAGGCGACGGTGACCGGTGTGCCGCTGGGATCGACGAGGGTGACGGCAATACCGCCCATCCCCTCGGGCAACGGAGCCGCGGTCGCACCGGTTTTGGCGGCCAGCCGAAGGACATCTGCCTCGTCACCGGCCCGGAAGGCCAATCCCCGGAATCGGGACTGCGCTCCGCGGCGAAGGATCACGCACGGCGACCCCGCTTCGACTCCGCGCAGGTGCACCTCGTCCACATCTTTGGCTGCCGTCCGGAAACCGAACGCGTGGGCGAACCTCTCCGCACGCCCCAGGTCCGGCTTGTCGAACTCCAGCCAGGCCAGGCCGGTGACCTTGATCAGGGGGTTGCGGGAGCGGCCCGGGTGCTCGCCGGGGAGCGCCCCCTGCGCGCTGTGCAACTCGTTGTGCGCACCCACGACGTCACTCATCTGCGGACCTCCCGAACATGATTGACGAAATCGTCACATACGACGGAGGGGTCAGTCAACCGC
>JBFYOR010000421.1:0-4645 GCA_041303695.1 Mycobacterium sp.
GACCCGCGGTCAGCCGGGCACACCAGGATGCTCAACAGCTTCTGGTCCAGCACGGCGGTTACGGTGTGGCAGGCAGCGGAGCCGGTGCCGGTGCCGCCGGGGCACCGGGGGCGGCAGCGCCGCCGGGGTTGCCGTCACCGGGCATCTGGCCCGCACCCATGACGGCACTGTTGGCGCCCTGCTGGGCCTGCGCCTGCTGGAGCACCTGGGTTTGAGCCCGGATCTTCTGCTGGTAGGCGATGGTGTTCTTCAGAGCCGCGATGAGCGGACCCTGGTTGGGCCGGTACTTCATCGCCGCCGTGAGCTCCTCGAGGTACGGCTTGGACGGTTTGAAGCCCATCGCGCGCAGTTTCAGCGACATCTTGAGCAGATTCGACAACTGGCCGCCGCCGGCGCCGACCGCGTACTCCTCGGCGAGCAGGTCAAGGACATCACCCGTCGCTGCGGCTGTGCCTGTCGCCGTGGCTGTGCCCGTCGCCGCGGTTGTCGGATAAGCCGCGGCCGCGCCGCCCTCGAGGGCGACGGTGGGTTTGGGAACCGGCGTGGGCACCAGAGACGGATCAGCGCCCGCGGTGCCGGCCGCGCCGATGGTGATGCCGGCAACAAGCGCCACACCGGCGATGCCGTTACGCGTCCCGCGAAGCCAGCCGCCGAGTTTCCCCGTCATCGCCTCTCCTCCACTACCAGGTCAGATCCATCCGAGCAGGTCAGATCCATCCGAGCCTACAGCGCCGGTCCGCCAACCCTCTTGGTGAAGGCTGACCGGGCTGCTGCCGAAAGCCTCTTGTACTTGCCCGTATCGGCGTCGAGGTACCAACTGTTACGTCCGGCCTTGGGCACCCCCGCTGCGCGCAGCGCCGACACAACGGGGCGATAGGACGCACTGACCGCAAGGTCGGCGACCACGTGCACGATGTCCGGCGGCAGTCCGACCGGCATGTTCGCCATCGCCTCGCCGATATCGGCGGGCGTCACGCTCATCCCCGGCCGCAGCGTCAGGGCGGTGACGGCGATCGTCCCGGCCGGGGTATCCACCCCGTACGTCACCGCCAGGTCCACCGCTCTGATCTCGCCGACGGCGTCGGTGATCGGAGCCGGGAACACCACGCCGCGCGGCGTCCTCAACAGTCCGGAACGGTTGCCCAACAGCCAGTAGTCGCCGTCGGAGTCGCGCCAGAACACGTACTCGGTGGAGATCCAGATGTCACCGGCGGCGAAGACACCGCGTTTGACCGATGCGGTCGGGTCGATCGGTCCCCAGGGCTTGGCGAGCAGGATGCCGGTCTCCTCGCGGCCGGCGAGCCTGACGAACCCGCGGGTGTCCTCGAGGATCAGGTCTTCCTCCGGGTCATAGGCGCCCAGTTCGACTTCGCCACCTCCGGGAAGTGGCCGGCCTTCGCTACCCACCTTGATGCCCGCGACGTTGGCCAGCACGGCCTGGCCGTCCGAGGTGGCGAAGAACTCGACGATCTTGGCCGGTGCGAAAACCTCGAGGATGCGATCCCACAGTCCGGTCGGCATACCCGAGCCCATGAACAGCCGGATCGGATTGTTACCGGACAGCGTGAAGTTGGGGTCGTCGATGACCTCCCGCAGCATCGACCAGGTGTAGGTGACCACCGAGACGCCGTACTGGCGGACCTCATCGAGGAAGCGCTCCGGGCACAGTCCCCGGGACAACGCGATCCGCGACCCGGCGACGACCGATCCGCCCAGGCTGACCAGCAGGCCGGACTGGTGGTGCAACGGCGTCAGGCAGTAGACGGTGTCGTTGCGGGTCAGCGCGGCCGCCGACGCGGTGCCGAACGCCGACAACGCCCAGCGGTAGTTGGTGATCTGCTTGGGCACCACTTCCCCGCCGCCGATGGAGTTGAACACCACGAACGCCACATCTCGCGCGTAGGCCGGATTGGGGCGATACCACCCCGGCAACTCGACGGCGTCGGGGTCGATCTGTTCCATATCGATGACCGCACTGCCCGGGGGCACATCGAGATGGCGATTCTCGCCGCCGCCGAGCACCAGCGTCTGGACCGGCAGTCGACCGGCCTCCGGCAGGTTGGCCGGGTCGGTGATGATCTCGGTGACCCCGCTGAGCCGGGTGGCCTGTGCGAGATCGGCGTCCGGCGGCATGAGAACCGCGACCGCACCCAGTCGGGACAGCGCCGCGATGGCGACCAGCGCACTCGGGCGGGTATCCATCAGCACCCCGACCCGGCTGCCCTGGCGCACCCCGACCTCGATCAGACCGCGCACCACATTGTCGATGCGCCGGTCGACCGCTTCGTAGGTGTGTACCCGCCCGTCGAACAACAGGAACTCACCGTCCGGAGCCGCTTGGGCCTGCTCGGAGATGATCCGGCCCAGCGAGATTCGGGTGTGGTCGTTGATCTGGCCGAGGCGGACCAGACGCGGCAGCGTGCGCGCGGTTTCGATGGCCAGTGTCCGGACCGAGAGGTTGGCGGCGACGACGGCGTCCGCCGCACCCTTGGCCAGGGCGGTCGCCAACTCCGCGGCCTCGGCGACGCCGAGCATCAGCCGTGAGTTCAGCGGCACGCCGCTCGACTCGGACTGGTCGGGCTCAACACCCTTCATCAGTGCGATATTGGCCGGGCGCGGTTCCCGGCCGGCCACCCAGAGCACCCAGTCGGCCACGGTGGGCCAGGTGTTGTTGGCGGCCTTGGATCCGACGACCAGGCCGAAGTGGCCGGCCCGGATCATCACCTCGAAGACGTCGGCGTTGGGGGCGGCACGCTTGATACCGCGCACCGCGGGCGGCTGCCCGATATCGTCGACCTCGCCGACGAAGGCCAGCACCGGGCAGGTGATATCGGTCAGCGTCACGAGCTGGCCCTGCACGGCGAAGCCGCCGGTCATCATCCGGTTGTGGGTGACGAACTGCTTGAGAAGCTCGGCGACCGCCGGGCCGGACCAGGCGATCCAGCCTTCCCGATCCAGGAAGCGCCGCTGCTGTTCGCGCGGTAACAGCGCCTCCCGGTCGTGCAACTGGAACAGGAACTCGACGCGGGACTTGGCGGTCTTGAGCGGGTCGAGCATCTGGAAGCCGGCGCGGGCCAGCCAGCCCGGGATGTCAATGTGGTTGAAGACGTGGTCAGCCAGGAAGTCGGCCAGCCCCACCGCCAGGTTCGTGGGCAGGCCGCCGGGTAGTCCGGCCAGGGTGTCGACCGGCGAGCCGAAGGTCACGATGCTGGCGACGTCCTTGGAACGGCGGTAGGCCACCGTCTGATAGCAGAACATCCCGCCCTGGGAATAGCCGGCGACGTGCACGCTCTGGCCGGTGAGGTCCTTGACGGTGTCGATGGCCTGGCTCAGCGCGACGATATGGTCGGTCAGGGTGCGTTCCATACCGCCCTCGACCTCGTCGGGCGAGCCGTAGTCGATCACCCAGGTGTCCAGACCAGCGGCGTGCAGGATGCCGACGGCGCCGTCTTCCCGGGTGACGTCCCACATGTTGGCCGACATCATCATCGGGTGCACCATCAGCACCGGCGGGCCGGACTTCGCCTTGCCGGGCCGGTTATCCGGCGGGAAGTAGCGCCGGAGCTTGTACATCGGGGTGCTCTCGACGATCTGGAACGGCGACGGGACCGCACCGGTGTCCAGGCCGCCGAAGCGAGCGACTTCGTAACCGTTCTGGGCGGTCGCCACCAGGCGCTCCAGCGGTTTGGTCAGTGCCGACAAACCTAGATCCACCATTGCTCCCTGCCGAACATGTGCGCTGTCAGAAACCTCCAGGACTGGCCTCCCCGACCGGCCCGCCCATCATGGCATACCGCGAACGGCTCCCCGAAAGCTCCGATGCCCGGCAGCCAGGGTCTTTGACCGCTCAGTAAGGTCGGCGCAGTGGCACACCTGCTGGGCGCCGAGGCGCTACACCTCGAGTATCCGACCCAGGTGGTCTTCGATGCGGTGACCGTCGGCGTCAACGACGGCGACCGGATCGGCATCGTCGGCCGCAACGGCGACGGAAAGTCCAGCCTGATGGGGATGCTCACCGGCCGGATCCAGCCGGATTCCGGACGGGTCACCCGTCGCGGCGGGGTGCGGGTCGCCGCCCTCGAACAGGCCGACACCCTCGACCCGGCCGTGACCGTCGGCGCTGCGCTCGTGGGTGAGCGGCCCGACCACGAATGGGCCGGCGATCCGCGGGTGCGCGATGTGGTCGCGGGCCTGGTCGCGGACCTCGACTGGAACGCTCCGGCCGGCACGCTGTCCGGCGGCCAGCGCCGCCGGGTGCAATTGGCGGCGCTGCTGATCGGCGAATGGGACGTGATCGCCCTCGACGAACCCACCAACCACCTCGATATCGAGGGCATCACCTGGCTGGCCGGCCACCTGCGTCAGCGCTGGTCTCGCAGCTCCGGCGGGCTGCTGGTGGTGACCCATGACCGCTGGTTCCTCGACGAGGTTGCGACCACGACGTGGGAGGTGCACGACGGTCCGCACGGCGGAGTTATCGAGCCGTTCGACGGCGGTTACGCCGCTTACGTGCTGCAGCGGGTTGAGCGGGACCGGATCGCGGCGGCGACGGAGGCCAAGCGGCAGAACCTGATGCGCAAGGAACTGGCCTGGCTGCGTCGCGGCGCCCCGGCCCGGACCACCAAACCCAAGTTCCGCATCGACG
>JBFYOR010000422.1:0-2530 GCA_041303695.1 Mycobacterium sp.
GTTCGAAACGGCGGCGCTGTCCGGCCGATCGAGGTTGACATCGACTCGGCGATAACGGATTTGACGGTCCCGCGCCCAGACGGCTCGGTCGCCGATTTCCCGGCATTCCTGCGCGAGACCTACACCGATTCACTGCTGGTCGTGACAGCCGATCGACTGGTCTACGAGCACTATTCCAATGGCATGCACGCCGGCCAGCCGCACCAGATGATGTCGGTGACGAAATCCTTCGCCGGCCTGTTCGCGCTGATCGCCGCGGCCGACGGCCTTCTCGACGAAGACCGGCCCGTTGTCGAGGTCATTCCCGAGTTGGCCGCCTCCTCGGCATTCGCCGGGGCGAGTGTCGGTCAGGTCATGGACATGGTGAACTCGATGGACTTCAGCGAGGACTACGCCGACCCGACCTCGGGCATCACCCGGTACGGCCAGGCGATCGGCTGGTTGGACGCCCCCGCGGGCGACGCCGCCGGTGGCCTCTACGACTTTCTCCTGACCCTGGCCATAGACCCCGCACATGAGCACGGCGAGATCTTCCGGTACCAGACCCCCAAGACCGACGTGGTCAACTGGATCACCAACCGGGTGACCGGAAAAGCATTCCAGGACCAGATGTCCGACGTGCTGTGGTCCGCACTCGGCACCGAGGCAGAAACCTACGTTCTGCTCGATCGCCACGGCACCCTCGTCGCCGGGGGTGGACTCAACGCGGGGCCGCGCGACCTCGCCCGGTTCGCCATGTTGATGCTTAACGGCGGGGCACTCGACGGTCGCCAACTCGTCCCCGCTGCCGTCATCGACACCCTGGCGGCGGGCGGCAGTCGCCAGGCGTTCTCCCGCGGTCCCGAAGCCGTCGGCGCGTGGGCCGGCGGCGACTGGAGTTACCGCGCACAGTGGTGGATCCGGCACACCCCACAGCGTGAGGCGATCACCGCGATCGGCGTGCACGGGCAGTGGATCTACCTCGATCGCCGGCGCGGGATCGGGATCGTCAAACAGTCCTCGCAGCCGGTCTCCTCGGATCCCGACGCCGACCAGTTCATCCTCAACGCGTTCGACACCGTCATCGATCACCTGAGCCGGGACTGACCTGGCGGGGTTGCTGCGGAAAAGGACAGTCCGCCGCACGCTGCAGCATCACCCTGGGCGGTCTTTGCCGCTGACACCCGCTGATATTGTCTGAATATCCGGATTCACGGCTCGTGGATCTCAGATGCCGCCTGGGCACCCTGCCTCTGCTGCTGACAGCGGAGTTGAGGTGCGATGTTGCGCGAAATGACCGACCTGGAATTGCTCACCGAGCTTGAGCCGATCGCCGAGAACAACCTCAACCGGCACCTGTCGATGGCCGTCGAATGGCATCCGCACGATTACGTCCCATGGGATCGCGGCCGCAACTTCGCGGCCATGGGCGGAGACGACTGGTCTGCCGAACAGTCCCAACTCAGTGACGTCGCAAAAGCGGCAATGATCACCAATCTGCTGACCGAGGACAACCTGCCCTCCTATCACCATCAGGCGGCCGAATACTTCTCCCTGGACGGACCGTGGGGAACCTGGGTGGGTCGCTGGACCGCCGAGGAGGCCCGGCACAGCATCGTCATGCGCGATTACCTGGTCGTCACCCGCGGTGTCGACCCGGTCAAGCTCGAGCAGGCCCGCATGGCGCACATGACCAACGGATTCCAGACCACCGCCGAAGAAGAGGCGCGGCACAAAACCGACTTCCTGCTGTCGATCGCGTATGTGTCGTTCCAGGAACTCGCCACCCGGGTCAGCCACCGCAATACCGGAAAGGTGTGCACCGACCCGGTCGCCGAGCGGATGCTCTCCCGTATCGCCGCCGACGAGAACCTGCACATGATCTTCTACCGGGACATGTGTGGCGCAGCACTTGAGGTGTCACCAGACCAGACCTTGGAAGCCATCGCCGCCATCGTCGAGAATTTCCGGATGCCCGGCCAGGGCATGCCCGACTTCCGCCGCAACGGCATGCTGATGGCCAAACATGGCATCTACGACCTGCGCCAGCATCTCGAAGAAGTCATCACCCCCGTTCTTCGGAAGTGGCAGATCTTCGAGCGCACCGACTTCACCGCGGTCGGCGAGCAACGCCGCGAACAACTCGCCGCGTACCTGACAAGTTTCGAAGGCCAGGTCGCCAAGTTCGAGGAGCAACGTGACCGCATGCTTGCCCGCGAAGCGAGCAGGCAGGAAGCGCACGCGTCCTGAATCGTCGCTGAATCGGGGAATGGTCCGTCTGGGCCACTCCCCCCGCCCGCGTACAGAGATAACCCGCCGTAGCATTGCCGCCGTCAGCGAACGGAGTTGTGGGACGGATTTGCGGCGGGAGGCGCCCCGATGGATTACAACTGGCTCAACCCCAAGGCCGAGGCTCGACCGGCCGGGCACAAAGGCTGGGGTTCATTTGCCCTCGAGCACATCCCGGCCGGTGAGACCGTCGCGGCCTTCGGCGGATGCATCGTCTCGGCGGCCCTGCTGCAGACCCTCAGCGAGGACCGGCAGGGCCGGT
>JBFYOR010000423.1:0-2899 GCA_041303695.1 Mycobacterium sp.
CGGGCTTCGGCGTCCTTGACCGCGACGGCGAGCCGTTTGGCGTGTTCCAGAAGCGCCGGGCGCTCATCCGGGGCGGCCGATCCGACGCTTCTGCTGGCTGTCTTCTGTTCGGCACGCAATGTGTCGGCGGCCGAGATGGCAGCCCGCCGGGCGGTGTCGGCCTCGAGCAGGGCATCCACCAGGGCGGGGTCCTCGCCGCGGCTGAGCTGGGAACGGCGCACCACATCGGCGTCCTCGCGCAGCAGTTTCAGGTCGATCACGCCCTGCACCCTACTTTCGGCCAGGTCGGCTGCTGCCCGCACCTCCGGATGGGGGCACAGCACAACCCCATAACGGTCCACCAGCATCACTTGTCACACCGCTCCGTGGGCCTGCCACAATGGAGTCGATGTTGCAGCTATCCGAACGGCCAGCGGCCGATGACGCCTCCGCCGTTGCTCACCAGCCCCGGCGGCGGTTCGGCAGCCTGCACGCCACCTCCACCCGGCGCGCACTGCTGCTGACCGCCCTGGGCGGTCTGCTGATCGCCGGCACCGTCACCGCACTGCCCATCGGCGGCCAGAGTCCCCTGGGCGGGGGTGTCGCCACCGACAAACTCGGCCCCGCGGCCAACCCGACCTTCACCGACGCCAAACCGGGCGACTGCCTGAACTGGCCCGACAACGCCCCGGACGCCGCCGCCATCGTCGACTGCACGGCCGAACACCGCTTCGAGGTTGCCGACTCCGTCGATATGAGGACCTACCCGGGGATGGAGTACGGCCCGGACGCCGATCCCCCGTCGCCGGCGCGTATCCAGCAGATCAGCCTGGAACAGTGCGAGCCTGCGGTGGAGCGCTATCTGGGTGCCAAGTACGACCCCAACAGCCGGTTCAGCATCAGCCTGCTGTGGGCCGGCGACAAGGCGTGGAAGCAGTCCGGGGAGCGCCGCATGTTGTGCGGGCTGCAACTTCCCGGGCCGGGCAACCAACAGCTGGTGTTCACCGGCAGAGTCGCCGATCTCGACCAGTCCAAGATTTGGCCGGCCGGCACCTGCCTGGGAATCGACCCGGCGACCAACCAGCCCAACGACGCCCCGGTGGACTGCTCGGCACCGCACGCCATGGAGGTCAGCGGTGCGGTCAACCTCGCTGAGAGGTTCCCCGAGGGGTTGCCGACGGAAGCCGACCAGGACGCCTTCATCAAGGAGGTCTGCACCTCGCTGACCGACGCCTACCTGGCGCCGGCCCAGTTGCGCGACACCACCCTGACGCTGATCTACAGCACCGTTTCGCTGCCCAGTTGGACCGCCGGCAGCCGGCAGGTGTCGTGCAGCATCGGCGCCACCCTGGGCAACGGCGGCTGGGCCACCCTGATCAACAGCGCCAAGGGTCCGCTGCTCATCAACGGTCAGCCTCCGATTCCGCCGCCGGACATCCCCGAGGAACGGCTCAACCTGCCACTGCCCCCCGTCGCGCCGGGGTCCGCCGGCAACGGCCCGGGATGACCCCGGAGCGCTTCGAGGAGTTGGTCTCCGACGCGCTCGACCTCATTCCCCCCGAACTCGCCGCGGCCATCGACAATGTCGTGGTTCTGGTGGCCGACCGCGATCCCGAGGACCCGGAGTTGCTCGGCCTCTATCAGGGCATCGCGCTGACCGAGCGGGACTCCACTTATGCCGGCGCGCTGCCGGACACCATCACAATCTTCCGGGACAGCCTGCTGGAGATCTGCGAGACCGAGGACGACGTCATCGAGGAGGTGGTCATCACCGTGATCCACGAAATCGCCCACCATTTCGGAATCGACGACGAGCGGCTGCACGAACTGGGTTGGGGCTGAGCGGGGTTCACCACCAGATCAGCGCGGCGGATCGCCTCGCCACTGGAAGCTGTTGACGTACTTGCCCATATCCTGGGCGAGTTGCAGATTCGCGCCAGACGGCGGTCCGGGACCGAAGTCCGGTCCGAACGCACGGAACGGCCCGGCCGAGAAGGCAATCAGGGCGAGGTCGTTTCTGACCGCTGCGGTGACCAGGATCCGGACCCGACTGAAGGTCGCGCTCGTACTCTGCGGCCAGGTGTCGGCGACCACCCCGTAACCGGGCTGATAGCCAACCATCGCGTTGGGGATCTCGTAGTCGACCCTGGCGTCGGGGTACGCCTTGCTCAGCACTGCCCGGACGACCTCGCGCGCCGGGCGGCCGTTGGCCGGTTCGGCGAAGAGTTGCATCACTCCGCCGTCACCACCGGTGAACCGCGCCGTGACCCCCCGATCCTCGATCGTGATGGCGTAGGCCGACCCGGGGGCGGGGTAGGCCACCGAGAAGTTCCCGTCGGGGGCGGTGAAACGCGGCAGACCCATCACCGGAGTCCCGGTCGGCGGCCGGCCGCAGTCCGGCGGACACATGAAGTGGGCGATCTTGGGAGTCAGCACCAGCGCCGCCCCGCCCAGTGCCACAACGACCGTCATGATCGCGATCCCCCAGCGACCGACCAGCCAGCTGAACCGGGGTCGCCGAACTGCGGGCGCCACATAGGCCGCCGCAGGCAGGGCGTAACCCGGAAAGGCGTCCTCGGGTGTGCCGTCCTGCTCGTCCGGCAGCTCGGCACCATCGGCCACCCGCTGTGGGCGCTGGCCGCCGCGGCGCTGCCGGCGTGACGCCTGCGAGGACGCCCGGGTGGCCGCACCGCAGGCCGGACAGAACGCCATATCCGGTACCACGTGCTCACAGTGCGGACACAGCAGCGGCTGATCCTGGTGTACCGGGTCGTGCTCCTCGTGCAGCAACGCCAGTTGCAGCGCCACCCGCAGCGCCAGCAGCGCCAGCACGGTGAGCGTGAGGTGGATGATCACCATCGTGAGCTGAGGCACTCCCACGATGTCGATGACGCCTACTGCGGCGTGCATCAGCAGGGCC
>JBFYOR010000424.1:0-4476 GCA_041303695.1 Mycobacterium sp.
CTGCGCGTCGCGCTGCCCAACTCGAGCTCGGCCGGAGAGGCGTCGACGACGGTCTCGAACTTGCGTAGCGAGCCCCAGTCCCGGCCCCAGTCATGGGACAGGTAGGTCGCCATCACCGAGGCCCGCAGCAGCAGATCACTGATGCCCAGCAGGCCGCCGTTGCGGCCGTCCTCCCAGGTGTCGGTGTCCTGCTTCTTGGCGGTGTAGTCCGGCGTGATCCGGAACTTCGGTACCTGGGTGACGCCGTCGGAGTGCAGCATGGGCTGCTGGCACGGGAAGGCCAGCCCCACCGCCCAGTCCATCAGCACCGGCTGGGTGGATCCGACGTACTCCTGGATCGAGCGCAGTTCAGGGACCCGCGGCGGAGTGACGGCGACCCAGTCGCCGAGCGACAGCGAGCGATCCTCGGCCACGATCCGCACCGCGGTCGCGTCAGCGGGGATCTGCGATCGCGGGTAGCGCAGATTCCGCCAGGACGGCGCGGGCCCGAGGTCGTAGGGCTGCACCCGGCCCGCTGCCACCGGGGCGCCGTCGGGACCCGGCCTGCCGAACTCCAACTCGACGGTCTGGCCGTCGGTGCGGTCGTTGAGCACGCTGTTGCCGGCGATCGTCCCGGCAGCAGTGACGACGACCAGCGGATGGTCGCCGTCATCGGGCGGCAGCTGATACCAGGCCGAGGTCAATAGGCTCTCCTGCTGACCCGAACCCACGTAGGAGCCGGCCACCGGCACCCGGGCCGGATCGAGCTGATAGGGCAGCGGCAGGGTCGATCTGTTGATGCCCGGCTTGGCGAGTTTGAACGGGCCCTCCCAGTCGTGGTCCACACCCGGCATCGGGTTGTTGACCCGGATCGCCTCGGCCACAATCTTTTCCGGTACGCCACTGGGAGTGAATCCCACTGGCTTGGTGCCGCCCAGCGGACCGAGTGGCCCGTACTGCCCGGCCAGTGGAGTCAGGAAGCCGTTGTTCGCGTCCGGTTCGACGAGAACGTCGTCGGCAAGGCCGCAACCGCCCGCCAGTGCCCGCACGTTGGCCCAGCCGTTGGAGTAGGTCGGGTATTGGCGCACCACACCCGCCGTCATCGACGCCAGGAACACCAGCACCATGAAGCCGGCGGCGACCGGGATGGGGGCGGCGGTCAGCGTCCGCGCGACTCGGCCCTCACCACGGCTTCGTGACGTGAAGTGCAGCCAGACCGTGTAGAGCGCCGAGATCACGAAGAGCGCCAAAAACAGTGTGCTGACGCTGATCCCGGCGATCCGCGGCATCGCGCTGTTGAACGGAACCCCGTAACTCGACACGTACCACCAGCCGTTGGTGGTGGCGAAGGTCAGGGCCAGCAGGAACAGCACGGCGGTCACGACGGTCATCCGGTTGCGCGACCACCGCAACACGGTGCGTGAGATCAGCACCGTTGCCAGGGCGGCCATCGCCGCGCCCACGGCGGCGAACAACCCGAAGTGATGCACCCACTTGGTCGGGGTGAACATCAGGACGAAGATCGTCGCGAAGATAACGCCCATCAGTCGCCAGGCCGGACCCCTGGCGACGCCGGGAACGCGCTTGCGCCGCAACATGATGAACATCGAGATGAACAGTGACAGCGCGGTGATGAGGAACCCGAAACGACGCGACAGTGAACCGTCGACCGTCGGCAGGATCAGGTAGTAGTAACGCAGATTCTCGGTGTACCACTCCTGGCTCGGGCCGATGTCGGTGCGGATGCGGGTGGCTTCCAGCACGGTCGCCAGGGTCTGGTCGGCGAACACCACGGTCAGGATGATCGTGCCGGCGGCCAGCAGTGGGGCTACCAGCGGCCAGGTGCCCACGATTGCGCGGCGCCGCATCAGAATTCGCAGGATCGGCCGGCCGCCGGCGAGCAGTGCGGCGACCGCGATCAGGCCGGTCGGCTGGATGCCGAGGGTGAATGCCGCGGTGACGATCGCCAGCGCGGCCGGCGTCAACCGCCCGGAGGTGATGGCCCGCTCGATCAGTACGTAGGTGATCAGCGCGCCGGTGGCGATCTGACCCTCCGGGCGCAGCCCATTGTTGAACGGCATCCATGCCGCCAGCAGCACCAGGCCCGCCGCCCACAACGCCGGTCGGCTGCGCACGACGGCCGGACCCAACCGGGGCAGCACCTCGCGAGACAGCAGCAGCCAGCAGAGCAGCGCGCACAGCAGATCCGGCAGCCGCATCCAGATGCTCGCGGTACTGACGTGGGTCATCAGCGCCAGCACGTTGTAGTACCAGCCGAACGGGTCCTCCGGAACGCCGAACCAGCGGAAGTAGTTCGACATGTAGCCGGCGTGGTCGGCCACCCGGGCCATACCGAGGATGTAGCCGTCGTCGGAGGAGTTGGCGCCGATGACGTACCAGACCAGGAAGCCGGTCACCACGGTGACGTCGACGGCGGTGAAAGTACGCCAGCGCTGCGGGATCAGCCGGTGCATCCGGCGCCCGTCGAGCCGGTCCAGTCGCCACAGCGCGGCCAGTGCCACCACGGTGGCCGCGATGGCCAGCAGCATCGCTGCCAGCTTCACCGCCGTCGGCCTGGTAGAGAACCGGGTGTCGATGGTGGCCGAAACGCTCAGTCCGGGTGGCGCCGGGCCGGTGAGGTCGGTGAACACCCCGACGATGTTCGGGCGCAGGTTGGGATCGGCGAATCCGGAGCGCAGGTAGTCATACCCGGTCTGGGGGGACTCTTCCTTCTGCTCGGCGTCCAGTTCGGCATAGTCGGCGCTCGGCGGCAGGCCGATGAAGCTGGCGAACGTGCCGGATTCGGTGGAGCTGATCTCGATTCGCTGGCAATCGGTTGAAATAACCTGGGCGCGAGGCACACTCGCGATCACCACATTGCGGTCGGTGATGTCCACCCGCTGGGCGTTGACGGTGATGAACAGCGAATTGAGTGCGGCGTCCTTGGCCTTCTGCGGAGCCAGTCCGAGCACCATGCCGCCCTTCGGCGGCATCGACCTGATCACCTCGCACGGCACGGTTGCGCTGACCGACACCGGCGACAGCGAGATCAGCGGTGAGGTGACGTTGGTGAGCTGACCCTGCTGTGGCCAGTTCAGCGTTGCGGTGGTCTGCACGACCGGCAGCAACGGGGTCAGCACCGCCAGCACGAAGCCGAGCAGGCCGGCGATGGTGGCCACCCGACGGGTGATCGTCACCTCCCGGTCGGCGTCGCGGGCATGGTCTGCGAGGGTCTGTGTCATGGGAGGGCCCTGATCGGTCCGTTGCGGCTCCACCCGAAGACCTGCTCGGAGCCTTCATCGATGACGGCATCGGGGGCCTGGGTGGCGGGCACCACCCGGATGTAGCGCTCGATGGCACCCCAGTCCCGGTACCAGTCGTCACGCAGATAGGTCGGCACGGTCGCGGTGCTCAGCAGTGCCTGGATGAACAGGAACGGCCCCCCAGCCCGTGCTGACTGCCACATGTTGGACGACACCACCACCTGCTTGAGATTGGGCAGGATCCGGTACCGGGGCACCTCGGCAACGCCGAGGTGTTCGGAAAACGGCCGCTGGCAGGGGAATTGGGCTGCCGAGGCGATATCCATCAGCACCGGCGTCTCGGGGCCGAGGAATTCATGTGCGGTCTGCAGCACGGGAACCCGCGGCGGGGTGAATCCGAACCACTGCTCGATGCTCAGGTTCGGGTCGTCGGCGACGATGCGGGCCACATTGGCCTCCGGCGGTGCCGAGGCCAGCGGGAAACGCAGGTTGCGCCAGGCCAATTGCTCCTGAATGTCGATGGGGTAGACCTTCTCCAGAGCGTCGAAGGTGCCGTCCGGCTTACGCACACCCCACTGCAGCTTCAGGGACTGTCCGTAGTGGAATTCGCCCTCGTCGTCGTAGTACCAGATCGCGCCGGCAGCGGCCACGGCGACCAGGGGGCGGTCCGGTGAGCGCGGCGGCAATTCGTACCAGGCGGAGGTGGCCTTGGCCGCCACCGTGTTCTCCTTGTAGCTGCCCATCACCGGGGTGGTCTTGGGGTTGAGGCCGAACGGCAGGAACACCTTCGAGCCGTTCACCCCCACCGGTCCGTAGCCACCACCGGTGCCGCCGGAGAATCCGATCCCCACGTTGGGCTTGTTCGGGGATCCGTCGGAGTTGACGGTGCCAGGGTTGGCGACGAACGGCGCCACCGGATCGAGTGTGTCGCTGATTCCGTTGGGCGTGAAGCCGATCGGCTTCTCGCCGCCGAGCGGGCCGTATCGTCCCCAGGTCTGGCCGGGAGCGGGTTGCAACATTCCGGCATTGGCGTCGGCCTCGACCAGGACATCGTCGGCCATGGCGCAGCTGTCGGCAGACAGACCGGACCGCAACGCGGCCAGGTTCGCCTTCCCGTTGGTGTAGGCGGGGTAGCGCTGGACGAAGCCCTTGGCCATCGAGCCGACCGCAAGCAGCACGATGATCATCGAGAAGACCAGCAGCGGGGTGGAGGCGAGTAGACGGTTGCGCCGGG
>JBFYOR010000425.1:0-4211 GCA_041303695.1 Mycobacterium sp.
GTGCGGCGCTGTCCCTGTTGCGCGATGCCTACCAGCGCCGGGACAAGGTCGCGGTCATCACCTTCCGCGGCGCCGGCGCGCGCCTGGTGCTGCCTCCGACGACATCGGCGCACATCGCGGCGCGTCGGCTCACCGGTATGGACACCGGTGGTACCACGCCACTGGCGGAGGGTCTGCTGGCCGCCCGTGACGTGGTGGTGCGCGAGCGTGCGCGGGACCGGTCCCGTCGCCCGCTGGTAGTGCTGCTCACCGATGGCCGGGCCACGGCGGGTCCGGACCCGTTGCGGCGCAGCCATGTTGCGGCCGCCAGGCTCACCGCCGAGGGCACTGCCGCGGTGGTCGTCGATTGTGAGACCTCCTATGTCAGGCTGGGCCTGGCCGTCGACCTCGCCGCCCGGCTGCGGGCGCCGGTGCTGCGGCTGGAGCAGCTACGGGCAGACTCGCTGGCGCAGGCTGTGCGTCGGGCCGCCTGAGGACGGACCGGGAAAGGGGACGGGCGATGCCGCAGGGCCGACCACCGGTCGTCCCCGACGACGGGCTGAGCACCCGGGCGCGCCGCAGCGCCCCGGTGCTGGCGGTGCACACCGGCGCGGGTAAGGGAAAGTCCACCGCGGCTTTCGGCATGGCCCTGCGGGCCTGGAACGCCGGGATGGATATCGCGGTGTTCCAGTTCGTCAAGAGCGCCAAGTGGAAGGTGGGGGAGGACTCGGCGTTCGCCCACCTCGGCCGGTTGCACGCCGAACAGGGGATCGGCGGCCCGGTGCAGTGGCACAAGATGGGCGCCGGGTGGTCCTGGTCGAAGAAGTCCGGTTCGGACGATGACCACGCCGCCGTCGCCGCCGAGGGGTGGGCCGAGATCGCCCGCAGGCTGGCCGAACAACGGCACGACTTCTACGTCCTCGACGAGTTCACCTACCCGCTGAAGTGGGGCTGGGTCGACGTTCAGGATGTGGTCGAGGCGCTGGCGGCCCGCCCCGGCCGTCAGCATGTGGTCATCACCGGCCGCGACGCCCCCCGGCCCCTGCTCGATGCCGCCGACCTGGTCACCGAGATGACCAAGGTCAAACACCCGATGGACGCCGGCCGCAAGGGCCAGCGCGGCATCGAATGGTGAGTACCGCACCGGCCGTCGTCATCGCCGCTCCAACCTCGGGAAGTGGAAAGACAACCATCGCAACGGGTTTGATCGGCGCGCTGCGCCGGGCCGGGCACCGGGTCGCCCCGTTCAAGGTCGGTCCGGACTTCATCGATCCGGGCTATCACGCGCTCGCCGCCGGCCGGCCCGGTCGCAACCTCGACCCGGTGTTGGTGACCGAGGACCTGATCGGCCCGCTCTACCGGCATGGGACGCGCGATGCCGATATCGCCGTCATCGAAGGTGTGATGGGCCTGTTCGACGGCCGTATCGACGAACACTTCACCGTGCCGGCCCGCGGTTCCACCGCCCAGGTCGCACAACTGCTCGGTGCCCCGGTGGTGCTGGTGGTCGACGGTCGCGGACAGAGCCAGACCATCGCCGCCGTGCTGCACGGGTTCACCACGTTCCAGCAGGGTCTGCGGATCGGCGGGGTCATCCTCAACCGGGTGGGTTCGCCGCGGCACGAGCAGGTGTTGCGGCAGGCCTGCGAGGCGGTCGGTGTGCCGGTGCTCGGCGCCGTTCCGCGACGCGACGAACTTGCGCTGCCCTCGCGTCACCTGGGGCTGGTGACCGCCACCGAGCACGGCGACCAGGCTCAGGCCGCGGTGGCGGCGATGGCCGATCTGGTGGCCCGCCACGTCGATCTGACCGCGGTGCGGGCGGTGGCACGTTCGGCGCCGGGCACGACGACCTGGTCGCCCGAGCAGGCGGTGGGCCGGCCGGTCGCGGGCCGGCCGGTGGTGGCGCTGGCCTGCGGTCCGGCGTTCACCTTCAGCTACGCCGAGCACGTCGAGTTGTTGCGGGCGGCCGGGGCGGACGTGGTGGCCTTCGACCCGCTCGCCGACGTGCTTCCGGAACGGGCCGCCGCGCTGGTCCTGCCGGGCGGTTTCCCCGAGCAGTACCCCGAACAGTTGTCCGGTAACGACACGCTGCGCGGACAGATCCGTGAGCTGGCCTCCCATGCGCCGGTGCACGCCGAATGCGGCGGGCTCACCTACCTGATGTCCGATCTCGACGGGCACCGGATGTGCGGGGTGCTGGCGGGTTCGGCGCGGTTCACACCGCGGCTCACGCTGGGCTACCGCGATGCGGTCGCCGCCGCGGACTCGCCGCTGCACTGCGCGGGTGAACGGGTGACCGGCCACGAATTCCACAGAACCACAGTGGAATTCGCCGAAACGGTGCAGCCGGCCTGGTTGATGCGGGAGTCCGGAACGGCGGGCGAGGGCGCGATCCGGGCCGGGGTGCACGCCTCCTACCTGCACACCCATCCGGCTGCCCGCCCGCACGCGGTCCGGCGTTTCGTCGAGCATGCGGTGATTAGGCTCACCCGGTGACCGAGAACGCCTACCTGGTCGGGCTGCGACTGGCCGGCAAGAAGGTCGTCGTGGTCGGCGGTGGCACGGTGGCCCAGCGCCGGGTGCCGGTGCTGATCGCCGGCGGGGCCGACGTGCACGTCGTCGCGCGGGCGGCCACCCCGGCGGTGGAGGCCCTCGCCGAGCAGACGCCGGGGATCACCCTGAATCTGCGCGACTACCGCGACGGTGATCTGGAGGGCGCCTGGTACGCCATCGCCGCCACCGACGATCCGTCGGTCAATGCCGCGGTCGTGGCGGAGGCCGAGGCGCGGCACATCTTCTGTGTCCGTGCCGACGCGGGCCGCGAGGGCACCGCCGTCACCCCGGCCTCCTTCGACTACGAGGGACTTCTGGTGGGCGTGCTGGCCAGTGGCGAGCACCGCCGCTCCGCCGCGGTGCGGTCGGCGATCCGGGAAGCCTTCCAGCAGGGCCGCATCGCCCCCGACATCGTGGCCACCACGGCCTCGGACGTGATGCCGGGCGGGGTGGCCCTGGTCGGTGGCGGGCCGGGGGACCCGGAACTGATCACGGTGCGCGGTCGCCGGTTGCTCGCGCACGCCGACGTGGTGGTCGCCGACCGGCTGGCGCCGCCGGAACTGCTGGCCGAGTTGTCGCCGCATGTCGAGGTCATCGACGCGGCCAAGATCCCATACGGCCGGGCGATGGCGCAGGAGGCCATCAACGCGGTCCTCATCGAGCGGGCCAGAGCGGGTCAGTTCGTGGTCCGTCTCAAAGGCGGCGACCCGTTCGTCTTCGCGCGGGGATATGAGGAGGTGCTCGCCTGCACCGAGGCGGGGATCCCGGTCACGGTGGTGCCCGGGGTGACCAGCGCGATCGCGGTTCCCGCGATGGCCGGCGTCCCGGTCACCCATCGGGCGATCAATCACGAGTTCGCCGTGGTCAGCGGGCATCTGTCGCCGCAGGACCCGGAGTCGCTGGTCAACTGGGACGCCCTGGCCCGGTTATCCGGGACGTTGGTGCTGCTGATGGCCGTCGAGCGCATCGAGTTGTTCGCCGATGTCCTGCTCAAGGGCGGTCGGCCTGCCCAGACACCGGTACTGGTGGTTCAGCACGGCACCACCTCGGCCGAGCGGATCCTCCGGGCCACCCTCGCTGACGTGCCCGAACGCATCCGTGCGGAGGGAATCCGGCCACCCGCGATCATCGTCATCGGACCGGTCGCCGGCTTCGAGACGCTATCGAGACTTTAAAGTCTTCTTAATTTTGGGGTAGGGTATGCCGCTATGACGGCTCTCAACGATGCTGAGCGCATGACCCCCTCCGAACGGGTGGGTGGCGGCGCCGGTGATCGGAACGCCTCGGATTCCGGGCTGGTTCCGGCCCGCCCACGCTCAACGGCCCTGGACAAGAAGGGGCCGCCGTCGTGGCTGCCCTCATCCCGGTTCCTCGCCGCGATCTTCGCCATCGGCGGAATGCAACTGCTGGCCACCATGGACAGCACGATCGCGATCGTGGCGCTGCCGAGGATCCAGGACGAGCTCGGGCTGTCCGATGCCGGCCGCAGTTGGGTGATCACCGCGTACGTGCTGACCTTCGGCGGACTGATGTTGCTCGGCGGCCGACTCGGCGACACCATCGGCCGCAAGCGGACCTTCATCGTCGGCGTCACGCTGTTCCTCATCGCTTCGGTGCTGTGCGGGATCGCCTGGGACGAGGCCACCCTGGTCCTCGCCCGGCTGCTGCAGGGCGTCGGC
>JBFYOR010000426.1:0-3685 GCA_041303695.1 Mycobacterium sp.
GGTGGCGGTGTGCGGAATCACCTCGGAGAACACCCGGGCCTCCCGGACCCGCCGGGCGATCAACTGGGCGTACTGAGCCCCGAAATCGACCACCAGAACGGGCCGCGCTGCAGAATCCACCGGCACAGTCTAGGGCCGGCGGCTAGGCCGAACTGACCGGGATGATCGGCAGGTTGCGCAGCGCACCCGGCGCCGCCGCGGGCACCACCGGGTGTTTCGGCGGTACCGGCGACAGCCGCCGGTAGGACTCGCCCTGGGCCGGCCGCTGGTCCTGCTCGCCCTTGTTGGGCCACAGCGCGGCGGCCCGTTCGGCCTGGGCGGTGATGGACAGCGACGGGTTGACCCCGAGATTGGCCGAGATCGCCGCGCCGTCGGCGACGTAGAGCGACGGATAGCCGTAGACCCGCTGGTAGGGGTCGATCACACCGGTCTGCCGGCTGTCCCCGATCGCCGCGCCGCCGAGGAAGTGGGCGGTCAGCGGGATGTTGAACAGCTCGCCCCAGGTGCCGCCGGCCACCCCGTCGATCTTCTCCGCGATACGCCGGGTCACCTCGTTGCCGACCGGGATCCAGGTCGGGTTCGGCTCCCCGTGGCCCTGCTTGCTGGTCATCCGCCGACCGAGCGGACCCCGCTTGGTGTAGGTGGTGATCGAGTTGTCGAGGTGCTGCATCACCAGCGAGATCATCGTGCGTTCACTCCACCGGCGCGGGCTGAGCATCCGCAGCATGGCGCGCGGATCCTGCCTGGCGTGGTTGAGCAACTGCTTCCAGCGCGGCACGTCGGAGCCACCGGGCCCGGGACCGTCGGTCATCAGGGTCTGCAGCAGACCCATCGCGTTGGAACCCCTGCCGTACCGGCACGGTTCGATATGGGTGTCCGGGGTGGGATGAATCGACGAGGTGATCGCCACACCGTGGGTCAGGTCCAGATCGGGCCGCGCCTGCATCCGGCCGGCGCCGACGATCGACTCGGAGTTGGTCCGGGTCAGCATGCCCAGCCGGTCGGAGAGCTCCGGCAGGGTGCCGGTGTCGCGCATCGCGAACAGCAGTTTCTGGGTCCCGTAGGTGCCGGCGGCCAAGATGACCTGACGGGCGGTGAAAGCGCGGCGGTCCTTGCGCAGCCGCCGGCCGGTTCGCACCGTCTCGACCTGCCACACGCCATCCGGACGGGGCGCGAAGCTGGTCACGGTCGTCATCGGAATGACCTGCGCCCCAGCCTTTTCCGCCAACCCGAGGTAATTCTTGACCAGCGTGTTCTTGGCGCCGTGCCGACAGCCGGTCATACACTCGCCGCACTCGGTGCACCCGGTGCGATCCGGCCCGACGCCGCCGAAGTACGGGTCCGGCACCGTCACTCCGGGGGCCTTGCGACCATCGGGCCCGAAGAACACCCCGACCGGGGTGGGGGTGAACGTGTCGCCGACACCCATATCGTCGGCGACCTCCTTCATGATGCGGTCGGCGTCGGTGAAGGTGGGGTTGGGCACCACCCCGAGCATCCGCCGGGCCTGGTCGTAGTGCGGCATCAGCTCCGCGCGCCAGTCGGTGATGTGCGACCACTGCCGGTCGTTGAAGAACGGGTCCGGCGGCACGTACAGGGTGTTGGCGTAGTTCAGCGATCCGCCGCCCACTCCCGCCCCGGCCAGGATCATCACATTGCGCAACGGATGGATGCGCTGAATGCCGTAGCAGCCGAGCCAGGGAGCCCAGAGGAACTCCCGCAGCCGCCAGGAGGTCTTGGCGAACTCGTGGTCGGCGAATCGGCGGCCGGCCTCGAGCACGGCGACGCGGTAGCCCTTCTCGGTCAGCCGCAGCGCGCTGACACTGCCGCCGAAGCCCGAGCCGATGATCACAACGTCGTAGTCCGGTTCCATCCATCCAATATAGGCAGTCCGGATGGTCAGCTTCCGACGGTCAGTCCGACCTTCTGGAACTCCTTGAGATCGCAGTACCCGGCCTTGGCCATCGACCGGCGCAAACCGCCGACGAGGTTCAGCGAGCCGAACGGGTCGTCGGAGGGGCCGTTGAGCACCCGGTCGAGCGACGGCCGCTCGTCCATGGCGACCTGCAGCAGCGCACCGCGCGGCAGCGACGGGTGCGCTGCGGCGGGCGGCCAGTACCAGCCGCCGCCGAGTGCCTCGGCGGCCGCGGCCAGTGGCGTGCCCAGCAGGACCGCATCGGCGCCGCAGGCGATCGCCTTGGCGAGTTCGCCGGAGGTGTGGACGTCGCCATCGGCGATCACGTGCACGTACCGCCCGCCCGTCTCGTCGAGGTACTCGCGGCGGGCGGCGGCCGCGTCGGCGATCGCGGTGGCCATCGGCACGCTCATGCCGAGGACCTCGTCGCTGGTGGTCACCCCGGAGGTGGACCCGTACCCCACGATGACACCGGCGGCGCCGGTGCGCATCAGGTGCAGGGCGGTGCGGTGGTCGGCCACCCCGCCGGCCACCACCGGTACATCCAGTTCGGAGATGAAGGTCTTGAGGTTCAGCGGCTCCGCGGCGTCGTCCCGGTCCTGGGTCACCCGCTCCGCGGAGATGATGGTGCCCTGGATGACCAGCAGGTCGATGCCGGCCGACACCAGCGTCGGGGTGAGCGCCCGGGCGTTCTGCGGGCTCACCCGCACCGCCGTGGTGACGCCGGCCTCGCGCACCCGGGCCACCGCCTCGGCGAGCAGTTCCAGGTTCAGCGGGGCGGCGTGCAACTGCTGCAGCAACCGGATCGGGGCGGCCGGATCCTCGTCGCGCTCGGCGACCGCGATCACCTCGGCGATGCGACCCTCCACATCGGCGTGCCGACCGATCAGTCCCTCGCCGTTGAGCACGCCGAGTCCGCCGAGGCGGCCCATCTCGATGGCGAAGGCCGGGGAGACCAGCGCGTCGGTCGGGTGGGCGATGACCGGGATGTCGAAGCGGTAGGCGTCCAGCTGCCAGCCGGTCGATACGTCCTGGGAGGACCGGGTCCGCCGGGACGGGACGATGTTGATCTCGCAGAGTTCGTAGGTCCGGCGGGCGGTCCGGCCCATACCGATCTCAACCATGTCGCGCACGATTTATCCCCTCTTCGCGCAAGCGTTCATCGGGCCCGCTCACCTACTCGAGTAGTTCGGCGCTTCGACAGTCATGGTGATGTCGTGCGGATGGCTTTCCTTGAGCCCGGCGGCGGTGATCTGCACGAACTGCGCACGCTGTAGATGGGCGATGGTGGCCGAACCGGTGTAACCCATCGCCGCGCGCAGCCCGCCGGTGAGCTGATGGATCACCGTCGACAGCGGACCGCGGAACGGCACCCGGCCCTCGATGCCCTCGGGTACCAGCTTGTCCTCGGAGAGCACATCGTCCTGGAAGTAGCGATCCTTGGAGTAGCTGCGCTGAGCCGACCCGGCTTCACCGCGGCCCTGCATGGCGCCCAGCGAGCCCATCCCGCGGTAGCTCTTGAACTGTTTGCCGTTGACGAAGATCAGGTCGCCGGGCGCCTCGGCGGTGCCGGCCAGCAGCGATCCCAGCATCGCGGTGGAGGCGCCGGCGGCCAGGGCCTTGGCGATATCCCCGGAGTACTGCAGACCGCCGTCGGCGATCACCGGCACCCCGGCCGGCGCGCAGGCAGCGACGGCCTCCAGGATCGCGGTGATCTGCGGCGCTCCGACACCGGCCACCACCCGGGTGGTGCAGATCGAACCGGGGCCC
>JBFYOR010000427.1:0-3064 GCA_041303695.1 Mycobacterium sp.
CCCATCCGCGGCACTGCCGGGTGAACGGGTCACAGGCGACCGGGCCGTTGGTCCAGCCGCCGTAGTAGCCCGGGGTGTTCCAGGTCTCCATCAGCTGGCCGTTCCACGGTGCCGGTTTGCAACCGCTCTGGTTGAGCACCCCGACGCACGCAGTGCTGTCCGCCGAGGCGCCCGTCGCGGCGGACAGCGTCGCGCCGACGGCGACCGCGCAGGCCCCGACGATGATGCGAATGTTCATCACTACCTCCCCAACCGCACGGTAGGGCAGGCCACCGACAGGAATGCCTCAGCGCAACAGGTTGTCCAGCGCCGACGCGGTGACGATATAGGCGGCGTGGCTGCCGACAGAACTGGCCTGG
This sequence comes from Mycobacterium sp., assembly GCA_041303695.1. Classification (GTDB taxonomy): domain Bacteria; phylum Actinomycetota; class Actinomycetes; order Mycobacteriales; family Mycobacteriaceae; genus Mycobacterium. Next base: position 360 of record JBFYOR010000427.1, read on the forward strand.
ACGTCGCGCGGCCAGCGCCACGGCGGCGGCGTGCCGCCAAGCACCGGGAAGGCCACCGAGGTCATGGTCATCAATACGCTGCCGAACAGCAGACTGGCGCGCGGCTCACTAATCCTGTTGCGCAACAGCACATGCAGGATCCCGAATGCCGAACCGTAGGTCCACCGCAGCGCCAGGGTGATCGCTCCGGCCTCACGCGGGGTCGGGGTGGGCAGGTTGAGAATGTTGGCCACGATCTGCCCGGGCACCACGCTGTCGTCGTAGTCCAGACCTTCATGCGACCACAAGCCCTCAACCGGGGTGCCGTCGGCGAGCGTCGTCACCCCGGTGTAGCGCCCGCGGCGAAGCGTGCGTTCCAGGTGGTACCAGGCCGCCATCACCGCGGTCCCGCCGGCTCCGGCCACCAGTCCGCGGGTGAACCAGGGCAGCCGGCGACGTTGCATGCCGACCACGTTAGGGACACCCTCCGCGAGCAGACGCAAAATCGCACAGATACGGCGTGTCGAGGGCGATTTTGCGTCTGTTCGCGCACCGGAAGGCGGTGGTCCCCGGGGAGCCCGCGGTGGATAATGCGGACGTGGCTGAACAGCGCGCCGGCAAGGTGTCCATCGTCGGGGTCGGAAGCGTCGGGACCGCCATCGCCTATGCCTGCCTGATCCGCGGCTCTGCCAAAGCGTTGGCCCTCTACGACATGAACGCCAAGAAAGTACGGGCCGAGGTTCTCGATCTGAACCACGGCAGCCAGTTCGTGCCGAACTGCGTGGTGACCGGATCGGATTTGATCGACGTCACAGCCGGCTCGGCGATCGTGGTCGTCACCGCCGGCGCCAAGCAGAAGCCAGGGCAGAGCCGGCTGGACCTGGCGGCCACGAATGTCGCGATGGCCCAGACACTCACCCCGCAGCTGCTCGAACAGTCGCCGGACGCGGTGATCATCTTCGTCACCAACCCGGTCGACATCGTCACCTACGCCGGGGCCCGCTCGGTCGACGTCGCACCGGGCCGGGTGTTCGGCTCCGGAACCGTGTTGGATTCCAGCCGGTTTCGCTATCTCATCGGCCGGCGCGCGAATGTGGACGTCGGCAACGTGCACGGTTTCATCGTCGGCGAGCACGGCGACTCCGAGATACCGCTGTGGTCGAGTGTGTCGATAGGCGGGGTGCCGGCCGCCGAATGGCGCGCCGGCGGCGTGCAGGTGTTCGACGAGGCCACCCGCAGGAGCATCGGCGAGGGTGTGGTCAACGCCGCCTACGAGATCATCGAGGGCAAGGGCGCGACCAACCTGGCCATCGGGCTGTCCACCGCACGGATCATCGAAGCTGTGCTCGGAGACCAGAACCGGGTGCTGCCCATCTCCTCGGTGCAGAGCGGCGCCTACGAGTTGACCGACGTCGCACTGTCGCTTCCCACCCTGGTGTCGCGGGCCGGCGCCGGTCAGGTGCTGGAGGTTCCGCTGGCGGTCAACGAACTACTGGGCCTGCAGGGCTCGGCCAACACCCTGCGGCAGGCCCGCGACTCCCTCGGGCTCTGACGCCGGCGATAACGTACGCACGGTCGTGACATTTGCCCCATCATTCCTCGCATGCAGAACATGCAGATCACCGAACTGACCGCCGACCTCGCCCGGCACGAGGAGGCCGGCGACTACCCGGCGGTCATCGCCGGCGTGCGCGACCTCATCGCGCGAGAGCCTTCGGCGATCGCCGATCCGTGGATCAAAGGCTGGATCGGACGTCGCTGGCGCGACCTGTTCCTGCAGGAAGCGGTCAAGGACCCCCGCGCGGTGGACTACGCATCGAAGCCGGCACTTCTCGCAGCGCTGCCACTGCCGTCGGCGCTGAAGAAATCCAATCCGCGCCAGGCGATCGCCGAGCGGTTTCTCAAAGACGCCCCGGCCAGCGAGTGGCAGGCCGAAATGCCTGCGGCGCAGTATGACTCGATCGAGAACACCACCCTGATCCTGTGCGGCGGGCTGCTGACCGGGCTGCTGCATCCGGATGCCCACGCGTTCCCGGTGGAGGCCGAGCAGCTCTTCCAGGACCGCGGCTGGCGCACCCTGCGTGCCGACGTCCACCCTATGCGCTCGTGCGAGGCCAACGAGGACGATATCGAGGCGGCGTTCCGCGGCGAGGGCCTCGATGCCCGGATGCGACCGGTGCAGGACCCCGAGCCGCCGGACAAGGTTTTCCTGCTCGGCTACAGCAAGGGCGCGCCGGACATCCTGTCGTTCCTGGTCAATCATCCCGAGTACCACGACCGGATCAAGGGCGTGTTCACCTGGGCCGGCGCGGTCGGCGGTTCCTACACCGCCGACGGGATCCACAGCCAGATCAAGGATCTCCCCATCGAGGACACCTACGAGTACCTCAGCCGGCTGCTCTCGGTGATCAGCCCGGCCATGCTGGACCGGGTCGGTGTGCGCCGACTGGACGAGTACGACGTCAAGGGCGCGCTCAACGATCTGCGCACCGACGTTCGCGAGGCGTTCACCAAACGGCACGCCTCCTATCTGGACAGTCTGGGCATCCCGATCTTCGGGCTCACCGGGGCCACCACCCCGCTGGAGGTGCCCAACTTCCAGTTCATGGACGCGGTGCGGCTCAGCGCCCACGACGCCAACAACGATATGCAGTTGACGCAGCGGCAAGCCCTGTTGCCGATCGGTATGAGTACCCCCGTCGGGATGGCACACGCCCACCACTGGG
>JBFYOR010000428.1:0-12333 GCA_041303695.1 Mycobacterium sp.
GGTTCGAAGGTCCTTGTTCTGGGAACGGATGCGCTGGCCGCAGAGGTCAGCGCGGTCGGCCTTCGGCCGGTACGGATGTACGACGACAACCCCGTCGCCGTCGTCCAAGGTCTGTCGATGACACTCGCCTGGCCCGACCTCGCTGAGGCGGCGCTGGCCATCCGGGCGGGTGCGGTGTGGGTCACGTCCAATCTTGACCCGACCCTGCCGACCGAGCGTGGCCTGGTGCCCGGCAACGGGTCCATGGTCGCCGCACTGCGGACCGCGACCGGCGTACAACCGCAGGTCGCCGGTAAACCGGCGCCCGGGGTGATGTACGACGCGCTGGCACGGGGCGAGTTCCGTACTCCACTGGTGGTGGGCGACCGACTCGATACCGATATCGCCGGCGCCAATGCCGCCGGTCTGCCGAGCCTGATGGTGCTTACCGGGGTCAATACCGCACGCGATGCCGTCCACGCCGTGGACATCCAGCGGCCCACCTATATCGGCACCGACCTGCGGGCCCTGCTCGACGGCGCCGCCGAGTTGGCGGTCGCGGCCCATCCGGCCTGGGATACCGAAGTCGGCGCGGGTGCAGTGACGGTGACCGCGACCGGCCGGTACCCCGGCGCCGACGGTCTGTCGATCGTCCGCGCCACCGCCCGCGCCGTCTGGGACGACACCGGTGAAACCCGCCCGATAGCCGTGCGCGCCGGGGACGAGGCGGCCCGGGCGGCACTGCAGCGCTGGGCGCTGCTCAGCGAAACCGATCAGCTAGCGTGAACGGCGATATGAGCACCGATCCTCAACAGATCCGCGCCGGAGTAGACGCCATCCTGGCCGAGCTGCCGCGGGTGGACCCGGACTCGCCCGCAGACGGCGATGCCGTCGAGGGTGAGATCGACATCGACGCCGTGGGCCAGCGCCTCGAGGAGGCGCACCAGATCCTGGTCGACGCGCTGGAATCGGTCGAGAAGGGCTGAGCTGCGCATGACGCGGCGTGCCCGGGTTGACGCCGAACTGGTCCGGCGGGGGCTGGCCCGGTCGCGTCAGCAGGCGGCCGAACTCATCGGCGCGGGGCGCGTCACCATCGACGGTATGCCGGCTGCCAAACCGGCTACCGCCGTCGCGGTCACCGCAAGGCTGCGGGTCGAGACCACCGATGAGAGGACGTGGGTCTCCCGCGGGGCGCACAAGCTGATCGGGGCGCTGGACGCGTTCGGCATCGACGTCCGGGGCCGCCGCTGCCTGGATGCCGGCGCGTCGACCGGCGGGTTCACCGAGGTGTTGCTGGATCGCGGTGCGACCGAGGTGGTGGCGGTCGACGTCGGCTACGGGCAGCTCGCCTGGTCCCTGCGGTCCGATACCCGGGTGCAGGTCATCGAACGCACCAACGTGCGCGAACTGACCCCCGAAAGCATCGGAGGTCCGGTCCAGCTGATCGTCGCCGATCTGTCGTTCATCTCACTGGCCACCGTGCTGCCCGCACTAACCGCGTGCGCGACCCCGGACGGGGATATCGTTCCGATGGTGAAACCCCAGTTCGAGGTCGGCAGAGGGCAGGTCGGCGCCGGCGGCGTGGTGTCCGACCCGCAGCTGCGCGCCGAGGCGGTGCTCGCCGTCGCGGCCCGGGCCGGCGAGCTCGGCTGGCAGACGGTCGGAGTGACAGCCAGTCCGCTTCCCGGGCCGTCCGGCAATGTCGAGTACTTCCTCCGGCTGCGCACCGCGGCAGACGAGGCCTTGGCCGGCAACGCGCTCGGTGACGCGGTGCGCCGCGCCGTCGCGGAGGGACCCCGGTGACGATGGACCCCGTGAGAACAGACACCCCGGACCGGACGATCCTGCTGGTCGTGCATCCTGGCCGCGACGAGGCCAACGAAACTGCCCGGCGGGTTGGAAAAGTGTTTGGCGAGAACGGTATTCGGCTTCGGCTATTGGCCAGGGAGGCCGTCGATCGAGGGATCCTGCACCTTGATCCCGCCGAGTTGCACGCCACCGGGGCCGATATCGAGGTGGTCGAGGGCGACGCCCATGCCGCCGAGGGTTGTGAACTGGTCCTGGTCCTGGGCGGCGACGGCACCTTCCTGCGTGCCGCCGAACTCGCTCGAAACGCCGAGATACCGGTTCTCGGAGTCAATCTCGGCCGTATCGGCTTCCTTGCCGAGGCGGAGGCGGAGGCCATCGACTCGATCCTCGAGCACGTCGTCGCCCGCGACTATCGGATCGAGCACCGGATGACCCTCGACGTGGTGGTCAGCGTCGGTGGTGAGGTGCTGTACCGGGGTTGGGCGCTCAACGAGGCCAGCCTGGAGAAGGGCACCCACCAGGGGGTGCTGGGCGTCATGGTCACCATCGACGGCCGGCCGGTGTCGGCGTTCGGCTGTGACGGGGTGCTGGTGTCCAGCCCGACCGGTTCCACGGCGTACGCATTCTCCTCGGGTGGGCCGGTGGTCTGGCCCGACCTCGAGGCCATCATCGTGGTGCCCAACAACGCGCACGCGTTGTTCGCCAGGCCGATGGTCACCAATCCCAATGCGGTGATCACCGTCGACGTCGATCCCGACAATCCCGACGCACTGGTTCTCTGCGACGGGCGCCGCGAAGCGCCTGTCCCCGCGGGCGGACGACTGCAGGTGACGAAGTGCAACTCCCCGCTGAAATGGGTCCGCCTGGACAGCGCACCCTTCACCGACCGTCTGGTGCGCAAGTTCCAGCTTCCGGTGACCAGTTGGAGAGAGCGCTAGATGCTCGCCGAGATCCGGATCGAGTCTCTGGGCGCGATCATGTCCGCCACCGCCGAGTTCGACCGCGGGCTGACCGTGCTTACCGGTGAAACGGGCACCGGTAAGACCATGGTGGTGACCGGTCTGCACCTGCTCGGCGGTGCGCGCGCGGATGCCACCCGGGTGCGGTCCGGATCCGATCGCGCGGTGGTGGAAGGCCGGTTCGGTACCGATGACCTCGACGCGCGAACCACCGCCGGGGTCGAGGAGATCCTCGAGTCCTCCGGTGCCGACCGCGATGACGACGGCAGCGTCATCGCCTTGCGCTCGGTGAGCCGCGACGGCCCCTCCCGTGCCTATCTCGGCGGGCGCAGCGTTCCGGCCAAGACGCTAACCACGTTCACCACCGGACTGCTGACACTGCACGGCCAGAACGACCAGTTGCGACTGATGCGCCCCGACGAACAGCGCGCCGCGCTCGACCGATTCGCCGGCGTGGCGGCGCCGGTCGAGCGCTACCGCAAGCTTCGGGACGAATGGCTGGTCGCCCGGCGCGATCTGGTGGACCGGACCAACCGTGCCCGCGAGATGGCGCAGGAGGCCGACCGGCTGAAGTTCGCGCTCGCCGAGATCGCCCGGGTGGATCCGACGCCCGGGGAGGACGAGGCGCTGGTTGCCGAGATCAGCCGGTTGTCCGAACTCGACGCCGTCCGGGAGGCTGCCGCAGGCGCACGTGCCGCCCTGTCTGGATCCGAGGACGTGGCTGCGGATATCGAGAACCGTTCCGCCACCCACACTCTGGCCCGCGCCGCCGCGATGCTGGAATCGACCGGCGACACCGCGCTGGCCGGGCTGGGCCGCCAGCTCACCGATGCGCTGCGGGTGGTCGCCGACGCAGCCGGCGAACTGGGCGAGTTCCTCGCCGGCCTACCGGCTGACGCCAGCGCGCTGGAGACCCGCCTTGCCCGCCAGTCCGAGTTGCGCAGCCTGACCCGCAAGTACGCGGCCGACGTCGACGGGGTGCTGGCCTGGGCAGCCCAGTCCCGGGCCCGGCTGGCTCACCTGGACGTCTCCGAGGAGGCGCTGACCGGACTGTCCCGACGGGTCGGCGATCTGGCCGAGCAGGTCGGCTCCGCAGCCGTGGAATTGTCCGCACTGCGGACCGGGGCGGCCGTCAGCCTGGCCGAGGCGATCACCGCTGAGCTGTCCGGCTTGGCGATGAACGACGCCGACTTCACGGTCACCGTCACCACCATGCCCGCCCGCGAGGACGACAGCGCCCCGGTGCAGCTGCCCTCGGGCGAGCGTGCCCATGCCGGCTCCGAGGGCGTCGACCTGGTCGAGTTCGGGTTCACCGCACACCGCGGGACTGACGTCCTGCCGCTGAACAAAAGCGCTTCCGGCGGTGAGTTGTCCCGGGTGATGCTCGCTCTGGAGGTCGTACTTTCCGCCTCGGCCGAAGGCACCACCATGGTGTTCGATGAGATCGACGCGGGCGTCGGCGGCCGGGCGGCGGTCCAGATCGGCCGGCGGCTGGCGCGGCTGGCCGGCAGCCACCAGGTCATCGTCGTCACCCACCTGCCTCAGGTGGCCGCCTATGCCGACACCCATCTGGTGGTGGACAACAACGGCGGAGCCAGCGAGGTGCGCCGACTCGACGATGAGCAGCGGGTGGCCGAACTGGCCCGGATGCTGGCCGGACTGGGGGAGTCCGATACCGGCCGCGCGCATGCCCGGGAACTGCTCACCGCCGCCCGGTCGCACCGAGAGTCGCCCTGACCGTCGCGCCTGCAACGCTGTTGCTGGTGTGAAGAAATGTGACTTCTGGGGCTATTGTTACGGCGCGCCTCCCGTCGGATGAACTGCTGCGCCGACAGAATCGGCCCCATGAAGATGTCTGCGCTGCTCTCCCGTAATGCCAATGCACGACCGGGCGTCACCGGGACCGCCCGGGTGGACCGTGACATCGACCGCCTGCTGCGCCGCGTCGGCCCGGGCGATATCGCGGTCCTCGATATCCTCGACCTTGACCGGGTGACGGCCGACGCACTCGTCGACGCCGGCGTCATCGGGGTGGTCAACGCCTCGCCGTCGATCTCCGGGCGCTACCCCAACCTCGGACCCGAGGTGTTGGTGGCCAACAACATCACCCTCATCGACAATGCCGGCCCCGAGATCTTCAAGAAGATCAAGGACGGATCCAAGGCCCGACTGCACGATGGCGGGGTCTATCACGGAGACCGCCGGCTGGTGCACGGCGTCGAGCGCACCGACGAAGAAATCGCCGACCTCATGCACGACGCCAAGACCGGTCTGGTCGCGCATCTGGAGGCCTTCGCGGGTAACACCATCGAATTCATCCGCAGTGAGAGTCCGTTGATCATCGACGGCATCGGCATCCCCGATATCGATGTCGACGTCTACCGGCGCCACGTCGTGGTGGTCACCGACGGACCGGCCGCGGCCGAGGACCTCAAGGCACTCAAACCGTTCATCAAGGAGTACCAGCCGGTCCTGGTCGGAGTGGGCACCGGTGCCGACGTCCTGCGCGAAGGCGGCTACCGGCCTGCGCTCATCGTCGGCAACCCCGAGCAGATCAGCGCCGAGGCGCTCAAATGCGGTGCCCAGGTGGTGCTTCCGGCCGACGCCGACGGCCACGCCGGAGGCCTGGAGCGAATCCAGGACCTGGGAATCGGTGCCATGACATTCCCCGCTGCCGGTTCCGCCACCGACCTTGCGCTGCTGCTGGTAGACCACCACGGCGCCTCGCTGATCGTCACGGTGGGGCAGTCGGCCAGCATCGAGGAGTTCTTCGACCGCTCCCGGGCACAGAGCAATCCCTCCACCTTCCTCACCCGGCTGAAGGTCGGCGAGAAGTTGGTCGACTCGAAAGCCGTTGCCACGCTGTACCGCAGCCACATCTCCGGTGGCGCCATCGCCCTGTTGGTCCTGGCCGTTCTGTTCGCGGTCGTCGCGGCGCGGTGGGTCTCGCGGGCCGACACCGTGGTGATCGACTGGCTGTCCGGCTACTGGCACAACATCACCCTGTGGGTGCAGAGCTGGCTGAACTAGCGTGAAGTCGCGTCGGCGCCTCGCCTTGTCGCTGGCAGCGGTGTTCGTCGCGCTTGCCGTCGGGTTCGTCCTGGGCGCCCGGGTTCTGTCCGGTCCGATGGAGTCGGTTCTGCGTGCCGATAAGGGCGATCTGCAGCAGCAGGTCGACGCACTTGCTAATGAGAAGAACGCTCTCGCCGAGAGACTTTCTGCCGCTGACGATTTCGACAGCAGGATGGCGGAGCGCATCGTCCGCGGTGCGCTGGACGGCAAGTCCGTCGTGCTCTTCCGCACTCCTGATGCCGATGACGCCGACGTCGACGGAATTGCTCGGCTGATCGGGCAGTCGGGTGGTTCGGTGACCGCAACGATCGGACTCACCCGGGAATTTGTGGAAGCCAACTCCGGGGAGAAACTGCGCTCGGTGGTCAATTCCCCGATCGTCCCGGCCGGAACGCAACTGAACACCGCACTGGTCGACGAAGGCTCCCAAGCCGGGGATCTTCTCGGCATCGCACTGCTGATCAACCGTGACCCTGCCATCGTGCCGGTCGACGACGCGGCGCGCGAGACCGTGCTCGCCGCACTCCGCGACACCGGATTCCTGACCTTCGACTCCGGTGTCGGCGCTGCTGACACGGCCGTCATCGTCACCGGCGGGGCTCTGGCGCAGGACGCCGGCAACCAGGGGGCGACAGTGGCCCGGTTCGCCGCCGGCCTGGCACCGCACGGTTCGGGCACTGTCCTGGCCGGACGGGACGGCTCGGCGAGTGGGGTCTCGGCGGTGGCCGTGGCCCGGGCCGATCCAGCGCTGTCCGGTGCGGTCACCACGGTGGACGATATCGACGCCGAATCCGGCCGGATCACCAGCGTGCTGGCCCTGCAGGCGATGAACGCCGGTGGGCCGCCCGGAAGCTACGGAGTCGGCGCGGGCGCGGCCTCGGTGACCGTCCAGTAGCCACACCGCCGGTGTGTCAGCGCCGTCAACGCGGGGTCGGTGTTAGGGTCAATTTCCGTGGGTCGGCAGGCCCCAACCAGACCTTTCAGAGCTGTTCGGCCTGGTAACAACAAAGTCCTGCGCCGTCGTCACGGAGGTCGCTCTTGCCCGCATTGCGCAAGCACCCCCAGGCCGCGACCAAGCACCTCTTCGTGACCGGTGGCGTCGTGTCTTCGCTCGGTAAAGGCCTGACCGCCAGTAGTCTCGGCCAGTTGCTGATATCCCGCGGCCTGCAGGTCACCATGCAGAAACTCGACCCGTATCTCAACGTGGACCCGGGAACCATGAACCCGTTCCAGCACGGGGAGGTGTTCGTCACCGAGGACGGTGCGGAGACTGATCTCGACGTCGGCCATTACGAACGGTTCCTCGACCGGAATCTGTCCGGGTCGGCGAATGTGACGACCGGTCAGGTGTATTCGACGGTCATCGCCAAGGAGCGCCGCGGGGAGTACCTCGGCGATACCGTTCAGGTGATCCCGCATATCACCGACGAGATCAAACGCCGGATCATGGCGATGGCGCTGCCCGACGCCACCGGCAAGCGTCCGGATGTGGTGATCACCGAGATCGGCGGCACCGTCGGCGATATCGAGTCGCAGCCCTTCCTGGAGGCCGCCCGCCAGGTCCGCCACGAGGTCGGCCGGGAGAACTGCTTCTTCCTGCACGTCTCGCTGGTGCCGTACCTGGCCCCGTCCGGCGAGCTCAAGACGAAGCCGACCCAGCACTCGGTGGCCGCGCTGCGCAATATCGGCATCACCCCGGATGCGCTCATCCTGCGCTGCGACCGCGATGTGCCGGAGCCGTTGAAGGAGAAGATCGCGCTGATGTGCGACGTCGACTTCGACGGCGTCATCTCCACCCCGGACGCACCGTCGATCTACGACATCCCCAAGGTGCTGCACCGCGAGGAACTCGACGCCTACGTGGTGCGCCGACTGAACCTGCCGTTCCGCGATGTCGACTGGAGCACCTGGGACGATCTGCTGCGCCGGGTGCACGATCCCCAGGAGACCGTGCGGATCGCCCTGGTCGGCAAATACATCGACCTGTCCGACGCCTACCTGTCGGTGGCCGAGGCGCTGCGCGCGGGCGGGTTCGCACACCGGGCCAAGGTGGAGATGCGCTGGGTGGCCTCCGACGACTGCGAAACCGACGCCGGTGCGGCCGCGGTGCTCGATGACGTGCACGCGGTGCTCATTCCCGGCGGATTCGGCATCCGCGGTATCGAGGGCAAGATCGGGGCCATCCGGTACGCGCGCCACCGCCGCCTGCCGCTGTTCGGCCTGTGTCTGGGACTGCAGTGCATCGTGATCGAGGCGGCCCGGTCGGTCGGGCTGTCCGAGGCGAACTCGGCCGAGTTCGACCCGGCCACCACCGATCCGGTGATCTCCACCATGGCCGACCAGCGTGACGCCGTCGCCGGCGAGGCGGATCTGGGCGGCACCATGAGACTCGGCGCCTATCCGGCGGTTCTCGAGCCCGGATCCGTTGTGGCACACGCGTACCAGTCGACCAACGTGTCCGAACGCCACCGGCACCGCTATGAGGTGAACAACGCCTACCGCGACCGGATCGCGCAGAGCGGGCTGCGGTTCTCCGGGACCTCGCCGGACGGTCATCTGGTGGAGTTCGTCGAGTATCCCGCGGAGGTGCATCCCTTCCTGGTCGGCACCCAGGCCCACCCCGAACTCAAGAGCCGACCCACCCGACCGCACCCGTTGTTCGTGGCGTTCGTCGGTGCGGCGATCGACTACAAGGCGGCCGAACGCCTGCCGGTGGAGATCCCCGAACAGCACCCGAACGGCAAGGAGCATGCAGATGCCGCGCAGCCCGTCTCCGATCATGCGCGAGCCTGATCAAGCCCGGGGCTGATCGCTCCGGTGGCTGACCACGACTTCAAGACGGTCGCATCCGAAACCGTCTACCGCGGAAAGATTCTCGCGCTGCGCACCGACGAGGTCCGGATGCCCGGTGGTGGCACCGCCATCCGTGAGGTCGTCGAGCACTACGGCGCGGTGGCCGTCGCCGCCGTCGACGACTCCGAACAGCTGGCCATGGTCTACCAGTACCGGCACTCGCTGGGCCACCGGTTCTGGGAGTTGCCCGCCGGTCTGCTCGACGAACCGGGCGAGGATCCGGCCGAGGCGGCCGCCCGCGAACTGCGCGAGGAGACCGGCCTGGTCGCCGAGCACTGGCGGGTGCTGGTCGACGTCGCGTCCTCGCCCGGGTTCTGCGACGAGTCGGTGCGGGTCTATCTGGCCCGCGGGTTGCGGCACGTCGGCCGGCCCGCGGCCGAGCATGAGGAGGCCGATCTGACGGTGCACTGGCTGGGGTTGCGGGAGGCCGCCGATCGGGTGCTGACCGGCGAAATCGTCAACGCCACTGCTGCCGCCGGCGTACTGGCCGCGTACGCGGTGATCATCGATGGCCGGCCGACCCGTCCCGTCGACGCGCGGTGGCCGGACCGGCCGTCGGCGTTCGCGGCGCGCGGAGTCCGCTCATGACGCGCTCGGCGGGTGCACTCGATACCGCGGTGGACGGGCAGGTGCAGGGCTACCTGGACCATCTCACGATCGAGCGCGGGGTGGCCGCCAACACCATCAGCTCCTACCGGCGTGACCTCCGACGTTATGTCGAGCACCTGGCGCTGCGCGGTGTCGACGATCTGCGCGATGTCGCCGAAACCGACGTCAGCGAATTCCTGGTGGCGTTGCGTCGCGGCGATCCCGATACCGGTGCGACCGCCCTGTCCGCGGTGTCGGCGGCCCGGGCACTGATCGCCGTCCGTGGCCTGCACCGCTTCGCCGCTGCCGAGGGAATCCTTGACATCGACGTCGCCCGGGCGGTCAAACCGCCGACCCCCAGCCGCCGGCTGCCCAAGAGTCTGCCGCTCGACGATGTGCTGGCCCTGCTTGACGGCGCCGGTGGCGATGCGCCGACCGACGGCCCGCTGACCCTGCGTAACCGGGCACTGCTGGAGTTGCTGTATTCCACCGGGGCTCGTATCTCCGAAGCCGTGGGCCTGGACGTCGACGACGTCGACACCGAAGCCCGGTCGGTGCTGCTGCGCGGCAAGGGCGGCAAGCAGCGGTTGGTTCCGGTGGGCCGGCCCGCCATCGCCGCCCTGGACGCCTACCTGGTGCGGGGGCGCCCCGACCTGGCCCGGCGCGGCCGCGGCATCCCGGGCATCTTCCTCAACGCCCGCGGCGGCCGGCTATCGCGGCAGAGCGCCTGGCAGGTGCTTCAGGACGCCGCAGAGCGGGCCGGTATCACCGCGGCGGTCTCCCCGCACACCCTGCGGCACTCATTCGCGACCCATCTGCTCGACGGTGGCGCCGACGTGCGCGTCGTCCAGGAACTCCTGGGCCACGCCTCGGTGACGACCACCCAGATCTACACCCTGGTCACCGTCACCGCGCTGCGTGAGGTGTGGGCGGGCGCGCACCCGAGGGCGTGATTGCGGTCCTTAAGGGCCATGCCACCACAGCAGAGCCCAGCCCATGGATAGACTTTGCGCCGATGTTCGCCACGCCGCCGATTCGCCTGATCCGGGTGGCCCTTCTAGGAGTTGAGGCGTGACCGACGAGCACGACGACGTCCAGATCGGTCTGACCGGCCGCCCGCCCCGGGCGATCCCCACACCGCAGCCGTTGACCAGCCACGGACCGGCCGTGGTGGTCTCGATGTGCAACCAGAAGGGCGGGGTGGGCAAGACCACCTCCACCATCAACCTGGGGGCGGCACTGGCGGAGTACGGCCGCCGGGTGCTGCTGGTGGATCTGGACCCGCAGGGCGCACTGTCGGCCGGCCTGGGCGTCCCGCACTACGAACTGGCCAACACCGTGCACAACCTGATGGTGGAACCACGGGTCGGAATCGATGAGGTGCTGATCCATACCCGGGTGGACGGACTGGATCTGGTACCGAGCAATATCGACCTGTCGGCGGCCGAGATCCAACTGGTCAACGAGGTCGGCCGGGAGCAGACCCTGGGCCGTGCGCTTCGTCCGGTGCTCGACCAGTACGACTATGTGCTGATCGACTGTCAGCCGTCGCTGGGACTGCTCACCGTCAATGCGCTGGCGTGCTCGGACGGGGTGATCATCCCCACCGAGTGCGAGTTCTTCTCGCTGCGCGGGTTGGCGTTGCTCACCGACACCGTGGACAAGGTGCGGGACCGGCTCAATCCGAGACTGACCATCAGCGGCATTCTGGTCACCCGGTTCGACAGCCGAACCGTCAACGCCCGCGAGGTGATGGCCCGGGTGATCGAGCGCTTCGGCGATCTGGTGTTCGACACCGTCATCAGCCGCACCGTCCGATTCCCCGAGACCAGCGTCGCCGGTGAACCCATCACCACGTGGGCGCCGAAATCCGCCGGCGCGCAGGCGTACCGTGCACTGGCCCGCGAGGTCATCGACCGCTTCGGCAAGTGAGCACGCACGCAGCGCCCGGGAAGGGCTCAGACGAGGTCCCCGAGAAGGGCTTCCGGGTCCGGCTGACCAATTTCGAAGGTCCGTTCGACCTGCTGTTGCAGTTGATCTTCGCGCACCGCCTCGATGTCACCGAAGTCGCTCTGCACCAGGTGACCGACGATTTCATCGCCTACACCCGCCAGATCGGCCCGCAACTGGAACTCGACGAGACCACCACCTTCCTGGTCATCGCCGCCACCCTGCTGGACCTCAAAGCCGCCCGGCTGCTGCCGGCCGGGGAGGTCGAGGATGCCGAGGACCTGGCCCTGCTGGAGGTCCGGGACCTGCTGTTCGCCCGGCTGCTGCAGTACCGCGCCTTCAAGCATGTCGCCGAGATGTTCGCCGAGTTGGAAGCGGCGGCACTGCGCAGCTACCCCCGCTCGGTGGCGTTGGAGGAGCAGTTCTCCGAGTTACTGCCGGAGGTGATGATCGGCGTCGACGCGCAGAGTTTCGCCGAGATCGCCGCGGCGGTGTTCACCCCGCGGCCGGTCCCGACGGTGGGAACTGCCCATCTGCATGCGGCCCGGGTATCGGTGCCCGAACAGGCGCAGCGATTGCTGGAAGCACTGGAGCGCCGCGGCGTGGGCAGTTGGGCGTCCTTCTCGGAGCTGGTGGCCGACTGCTCGGAGCCCATCCTGATCGTGGGGCGGTTCCTGGCACTGCTCGAGCTCTACCGGGCCCGGGCGGTAGCATTCGATCAATCCGAACCGCTTGGTGTCCTGCAGATTTCGTGGACCGGAAACCGCATGGTGAACGAAGAGCTGGTGAGAGCCGAGTGGGAAGAGCAGGTCCAATCGTGACCGACGAGATCGTGACCGACGAGACCGTGACCGACGAGATCGTGACCGACGAGACCGCCGACCCCGCAACCCCGGAACTGGACGGCGAGGAACTCGCCCGGGTGCTGGAAGCGCTACTGCTGGTGGTCGATTCCCCGGTGAGCGCCGAGGCGCTGGCCTCGGCGACCGAACAGCCGGTGCACCGGGTCACCGAGACGCTGAAGCGGATGAGCACCGACCTGGCCGACCGCGACAGCGGTATCGACCTTCGCCAGACCGGCGGCGGCTGGCGGATGTACACCCGGGCCCGGTTCGCGCCCTAC
>JBFYOR010000429.1:0-9190 GCA_041303695.1 Mycobacterium sp.
CGGGCCACATCCGGTGTCCAGGGCATGCGGTTCAACACCGATGACCGCCTGCTGTCGCTCAACGTCGTGCGGGAGGGGACCTATCTGCTGGTGGCGACCGCCGGCGGTTACGCCAAGCGGACCGCGATCGAGGAGTACACCGCCCAGGGCCGCGGCGGCAAGGGCATCCTGACGGTTCAGTACGACCAGCGCCGTGGCAGTCTGGTCGGCGCCCTCATCGTCGACGACGAGACCGAGTTGTATGCGATCACGTCCGGCGGCGGGGTCATCCGTACCGTGGCGCGTCAGGTTCGCAAGGCCGGACGCCAGACAAAGGGCGTTCGCTTGATGAACCTGGGCGAGGGCGACACACTGTTAGCCATTGCCCGCAACGCCGAGGAACAGTCCGAGGACTCCGACGACGCGGGTTCGGAGTCGGACGCGACGTAGCGCGGGTCAGGCAACGCGCGAACCCGGGCGGGCATCGCGGACACAGCGACGTGGACACAGTGACGTCGACAGAGTGACGTCGACAGAGTGAGGAGCAGCGGTGAGTTCACCGAACGAGCCGGGACAGCCCATCGCGGGTGAACGCCCGGCGAACGGCGAGAGCCCCGACCTTCCGCCGTGGCAGGGCGGTGCGCGGAGTCGCCCGGACGGCCAGCCGGTCCGACCGGCCGGCGACGCGCCGGTCCGGCCGGCCGCCGCGCCGGGGGCGGCCGACCCGCGCCGGGACGTGCCCGGATACGCCGCTCCGGTCCGGTCCGCGCTGAGCCCGCGACCCCAGCGCCCCGAGCCTGAAGCGGGCCGGTCCGAGCGCACCGAGGTCGCCATCGCCGAGGCCTATCCCAGCGAACTCCCGGATCTGTCCGCACCGAATCCCCGCCCGCCGCAACCGCGTCGGCACGCCGCCCCGGAGCAGGCCCGGATGGCGGCGCCGACATCGCGCATCCAGGTCGGCGGCCGGCCGCGCGGTCCGGTGCGGGCCAGCATGCAGATCCGCCGTATCGACCCGTGGAGCGCCTTGAAGGTCTCGCTGCTGCTCAATGTGGCGTTGTTCTTCGTCTGGATGATCGCGGTGGCCTTCCTGTATCTCGTGCTCGGTGCCATGGGGGTGTGGAGCAAGCTCAACAGCAACGTCGGCGACCTGCTGACCAGCAGCAGCGGCGGCGGCGGCGACCTGGTGTCGGCGGGGTCGGTGTTCGGAGGTGCAGCGCTGGTCGGATTGGTCAATATCGTGCTGCTGACCGCCATGGCGACCGTCGGCGCCTACATCTACAACCTGAGTACCGATATCGTCGGCGGGGTCGAGGTCACGCTCGCGGACCTGGACTGAGCCGGGGACGCCGGAACACGCGAGTTTGGGCAGGCCGCCGTGGGTGCGGTAATCTCACCCCGCGATACGGGCCTATAGCTCAGGTGGTTAGAGCGCTTCGCTGATAACGAAGAGGTCGGAGGTTCGAGTCCTCCTAGGCCCACGATGTCCTGGTCGAAACCGGGTCGGCTCTACAGGCCGGCCATGTTGGCGGTGGCGGCGGTTGGTGCGGCTCTGCTGCTTTCCGCCCGCCGCCGCGGTGAGGTGTGGCACAGCCTCGCCGACCAGAACAGCGATCCGGGGCCTTAGCTCAGTTGGTAGAGCGCTGCCTTTGCAAGGCAGATGTCAGGAGTTCGAATCTCCTAGGCTCCACAGCACAGCTCCACCGGACGTGCCAAGGCAAGTCCCGACCGGCCACCCTGGCAGCAGCGGCGACCGGTGGCAGTGGCACACTGTGATCCCGTGAGCACAAGCCCGATCCAAACCGCGACCGCGACCCTGCACACCAACCGCGGTGACATCAAGATCGCCCTGTTCGGCAACCACGCCCCCAAGACCGTCGCCAACTTCGTTGGCCTGGCCCAGGGCACGAAGGACTACTCGACGCAGAACGCCTCGGGCGGGAGCTCGGGGCCGTTCTATGACGGCGCGGTCTTCCACCGGATCATTGACGGGTTCATGATCCAGGGCGGCGACCCGACCGGAACCGGCCGCGGCGGCCCAGGCTACAAATTCGCCGACGAGTTCCATCCCGAATTGCAGTTCGACAAGCCGTACCTGCTGGCGATGGCCAATGCCGGCCCGGGAACCAACGGCTCGCAATTCTTCATCACCGTCGGCAAGACACCGCACCTCAACCGCCGGCACACCATCTTCGGCGAGGTCGTCGACCCGGAGTCGCAGCAGGTGGTCGATGCGATCGCCGGCACGCAGGTCGATCGCAACGACCGGCCCGCCGACGATGTCGTGATCGAGTCGGTCACCATCTCCTGACCCGCCCCGCGGTCAGTGGCGTCCGGCGTACCCGGCGTCGGTGAGCGCATCGAGCACTGTGAGCGGGTCTTCTCCGAGGTCCCAACGGCTCAGTACCAATAGCCGGCCGCTGACGGTGTCGATCTCCAGCAGGCGCACCGTGCGTCCCCAGCGGCGGAACTCGGTTATGCGGATCAGTTCGATATCGTCCCGGCCCAGCGTCGTGGTGTTCACCCAGCCGCGGTAGACGAGTCCCTCGTCGCTGACCGCCAGACGGGGGCGCGCCCGCCACGACCCCGCCGCGAACAGCAGCAGGCCGGCTGCCGCCACGCCGGTCAGCATTCGCCCGGCCGGGTCGGTGGCAACGGCCACGGACCCGATCGCCATCAGGATTCCAGCCAGCGCGACAGCGGCGATACCTGCCTGCGGCGAACCCCATTCAGTGCGGATCATGGTTATCCACAGGCATTATCCACAGTGGGGATGAATCACACACGTGTGATTGGGCTCACCGCCACCGCATCGTCAGCAGCAGCCCGAAGATCATGAAGCCGAATGCGATCGCATAGTTCCACGGACCCAGGTCGGACATCCACTGCAGTGCATCGGGGGTGTCGAATCCGGAGGCCGCAAGCTGGAACACGAGCAGCCAGATCAGCCCGATCAGCATCAGGCCGATGAACAACACCACGAACCACACGCTGGACGGACCGGCCTTGACCTTGACCGGCGTGCGGCTCACCGGGTTGACGGTGAAGTCGTTTTTCTTGCGGACCTTTGACTTGGGCATGGCTACCTTCGCAGACGGTCGTCAGTGGGACGAGAGTCGGAACGCCCATGAGACTAGCCCAGTGAGTCACCCGGCGACTAACGCGCGGCCCCGGGCCGCCGTCCGGGCCGGGTAGCCTGTCAGGCGTGCGGATCTTGGTCGTCGACAACTACGACAGCTTCGTGTTCAACCTGGTCCAGTACCTGGGCCAACTCGGGGTTGAGGTGGATGTCTGGCGCAACGATGACCCTCGGCTCGCCGGACCCGCCGAGATCGTGGCTGCGGCCGAGGAGTTCGACGGTGTGCTGCTGAGCCCGGGACCCGGAACCCCCGAGCGGGCGGGCGCCTCTATCGGGTTGGTCCACTCCTGCGCCGCCGCCCGGACCCCGCTACTCGGCGTGTGCCTGGGACACCAGGCGATCGGTGTGGCCTTCGGCGCCACGGTGGACCGCGCCCCGGAACTCCTGCACGGTAAGACCAGCGCGGTCTTCCATACCAATGTTGGTGTTCTGCATGGACTTCCCGACCCGTTCACCGCGACCCGGTATCACTCGCTGACGATCCTGCCGCAGACCGTCCCGTCGGAACTCGAGGTCACCGCCCGCACGACCGGCGGGGTCATCATGGCGGTACGCCATGTCGAGCTTCCGATCCACGGCGTGCAGTTCCACCCCGAGTCGATCCTCACCGAGGGCGGCCACCGGATGCTGGCCAACTGGCTGGGCTATTGCGGCTCGGCCCCGCAGGAGGCACTGGTGCGCCGCCTCGAGCAGGAGGTCGCCGACACCGTTCGCGCGGCTACGATGCAAAACTCAGCGTGATCGAACCCCCGAAGTTCACCCCGGCACCCGGTGCCGGGCTCTGGGTGACCACCGCGTTGGTGCGCTGACCGCTGTTCGGCACGTCCGGACCCTTCACCAGGACACCGGTCCACCCCAGTGCCCGCAGGTTCGGCTCGGCATCGACCCAGAACTGGCCGGTCAGGTTCGGGATGATGAACTGGTTTCCCTTGGACACCTTCAGCGTGATCGCGGTATCCAGCGTCGCCGACGTCCCGGCTGGCGGATCGGCGGCCAGCACCTGTCCGGCCGGCTCGGGGCTGTCCACCGGCGCCGTGAGGATGGTCGGGAAGCCCAGGGTGTTCAGATTCCTGGTGGCCACCTCGGAGGTCTGGCCGACGACGTCCGGTAGGACCCGGGTGGCCGGGCCGGTGCCGACGACGATGGTGATCTCGTTGGTGATCGCCGAGGTCTGGTTGGCCGGCGGAATCGTGTTGAGGACCTTGTCCTTCTGCTCGGGGTTGGAGGCCGCCTCGGTCTGCTTGAACTTCCCGAACCCGGCCGCTGTCAGCTTCTTCACCGCCTCGGCGTAGCTCATGGTGGAGACGTCCGGGACCTCGCGTTGCTCGGGTCCGGTCGAGACGTTGATCTGGATCTCGTCGCCGGCGTTGACCGAGGCATTGCCCGCCGGGTCCGTGCCGATGACGTGATCGGGCGGGACGACGCTATCCGGCTTCTGCTGGGTCCGGATCTTGAAACCCCGGTTCTGCAGTTCGGCGATGGCGTCGGCGGAAACCTGACCGCGCACATCGGGGACCTGTACGGCGCGGGGTTTGCCGCCGACCATGTTGATCGCCAGGGTCACCACGACGGTCAGGATTGCCAGGATCGACAACGCCACCAGCCACTTGCCGACCGATCCGCCGGCGCGTTCGGTGTCGCTGTAGTCGTAGGTGACCGGCGGCGCAGATCCGTCACCGCGCTGACCGGGCCGCGAGGAACTCATCATCATGGTCCGGTCGGCGTGCGTCATCACCTTGGGCGCGTCGGGCTTCTCGCCGCTGTGCACCCGGACCAGGTCGTTGCGCATCTCCGCGGCGCTCTGGTAGCGGTTATCCGGGTTCTTCGCCAGCGCCTTGAGGACGACGGCGTCGAGTTCCGGAGAGATTCCGGCCCGTTTCTGCGACGGCGGTACCGGGTCCTCGCGCACGTGCTGGTAGGCGACCGCCACCGGTGAGTCCCCGACGAAAGGCGGCTGCCCGGTGAGCATTTCGTAGAGCACGCAACCCAGCGAGTAAACGTCGGAGCGGGCGTCGACCTGTTCGCCACGGGCCTGCTCGGGCGAGAGGTACTGCGCGGTGCCGATCACCGCGGCGGTCGCGGTGACGCTGTTGCCGCTGTCGGCGATGGCGCGGGCGATGCCGAAGTCCATCACCTTCACCGCGCCGGTCTTGGAGATCATGATGTTGGCGGGCTTGACGTCGCGGTGGACGATGCCGTGCTGGTGACTGAAGTTCAGCGCCTGGCAGGCATCGGCGATGACCTCCAGCGCGCGCCGCGACGGCATCGGACCGTCGGTGTGGACGATGTCGCGCAACGTCACCCCGTCGACGTACTCCATCACGATGTAGGGCAGCGGCCCGGCCGGTGTCTCGGCCTCGCCGGTGTCGTAGACGGCGACGATGGCGGGGTGGTTCAGCGCAGCGGCGTTCTGCGCCTCGCGCCGGAACCGGAGGTAGAAGCTCGGGTCACGGGCCAGGTCGGCGCGCAGCACCTTGACCGCGACGTCGCGATGCAACCGTAGATCGCGGGCCAGGTGTACCTCTGACATGCCGCCGAAGCCCAGGATCTCGCCCAACTCGTAGCGGTCGGACAGGTGCGGCGGTGTGCTCATCGGGGCGCCTCGCCGCCCTGGCTGTGCGCAGGCGCGGGTCTGACGCCGGTCTGCCACCCGACCGGCACTGCCGCCGCATCGCCATCTGCATCGCCGGGAAGCACCTGATCGGTGAACCCGGAGGGTGCCACCGGAGCATCGGGTGCGTCGGCGGGAACGGTCTCGGTGACGGTCTGCTCGACCGGGGTATCGGCGCGTTTGTTCCGGTCGGCCAGCACGATCAGGATGGCGCTGATGATGGCCAGGGCACCCAGCACGCCGGCGGCCCACAGCAGCGCCCGCTGACCGGAGGAGAACGTCCGCCGCGCAGGCGGCGGGGTCCGGTGTCCGGCCGTGCTGCGCGGACGCGCGGCGGTGGCGGCACGGGCGGCCTCCACCGCGGCCCGTGGTGGGCCGGGGATCGCCGCCGGGGTCGCCTTGATGGTCGGTGCGGAATTCGGCCGCGGCGGGCGCCGTCCGGATCGCACCGCCGCGACCGCGTCGGCGAACTGTCCGCCGCTGCGGTAGCGCATGCCCGGGTTCTTGACCAGGGTGATCTCGATGAGTTCGCGCACGTTGGGCGGAAGGTCTGGGGGAAGCGGCGCAGGGGTCTCCTTGATGTGCTTCATCGCGACGGTCAGCGCACCGTCGCCGGCGAACGGGCGTTTGCCCGAAACCGCCTCGTAGCCAACGACTCCCAGGGAGTAGACGTCACTGGCGGCGGTGGCGTCTTGGCCCAGTGCCTGCTCCGGGGCGATGTACTGCGCGGTGCCCATCACCATGCCGGTCTGGGTCACCGGGGCGGCGTCGACCGCCTTGGCGATGCCGAAGTCGGTCAGTTTCACCTGGCCGGTCGGGGTGATCAGGATGTTGCCGGGTTTGACATCGCGGTGCACCAGGCCGGCGGCGTGGGCGACCTGCAGTGCCCGGCCGGTCTGCTCGAGCATGTCCAGGGCGTGCCGTAACGAAAGCCGACCGGTGCGTTTGATCACCGAGTTCAGCGGCTCTCCGTTGACCAACTCCATCACCAGGTAGGCGGTGCGGCCCTCGCCGTCCATATCGGTCTCGCCGTAGTCGTGCACCGCGGCGATACCGGGGTGGTTGAGCATGGCCACGGTGCGGGCCTCGGTGCGGAACCGCTCGATGAACTCCGGGTCACAGGAGAACTCCTGCTTGAGAACCTTGACGGCGACGCGTCGGCCAAGCCGGCTGTCCACCGCCTCCCACACCTGGCCCATGCCGCCGGTCGCGATCAGCCGCTGCAACCGGTAACGCCCGGACAACGTCACCCCTACGCGGGGACTCATTTCTTGCCTCGCTTTGCTCGGCTGCGGGGGCTCATTTCTTGCCTCGCTTTGCTCGGCTGCGGGCGACTCATGAGGCCTCCTGTAGCGCCGCCGCGATGGTTGCCCGCCCGATCGGTGCGGCCAGCGCACCGCCGGTCGCCGACAGCCGGTCGCCACCGTTCTCGACCAGCACCGCAACCGCGACCTTCGGGTTCTGCGCAGGCGCGAACGCGATGTACCAGGCATGTGGCGGGGTGTTCCGCGGATCGGTGCCGTGCTCTGCGGTCCCGGTCTTGGAGGCGATCTGCACGCCGGGAATCGCCCCGTTCTGCTGGGTGAACTTTTCGGCGCCGACCATCAAATTGGTTAGCTTAGCGGCGACCTGCGCCGAAACGGCACGGCGCTGCTCCTGCGGCGCGGTGAAGCTGATGTCGGCGAGGTCGGGACCCTCGAGACGGTCCACCAGATACGGCTGCATCACCACCCCGCCGTTGGCGATCGCCGCCGCCACCATGGCGTTCTGCAAGGGGGTCACCGCGACGTCCTTCTGGCCCATGCTCGACATGCCGACCGCCGCGGCATCGGTCATCTCACCGACGGTCGACTCCGCGACCTGCAGCGGAATCGCGGTGGGTGGGGTGTCGAACCCGAATGAGTCGGCGGTGCTGCGCAGCGCCTCTGCACCGATCCGGATGCCGAGTTGCACAAAGGCGGTGTTACAGGACCGTTCGAACGCCTCGCTCAGCGGCGCGGTCGGCTCGTCGCCGCACGGGGTTCCGCCGTAGTTCTCCAGGGTGGCGGTGCTGTTGGGCAATGGGATCTGCGGCGCCGCCGTCAGCCGCTCGTTCTCGGACATCCCGGCCTGCAGCGCGGCGGCGGTGGTGATCACCTTGAATGTCGATCCGGGCGGGTAGCGCTCGGAGATCGCCCGATTGGTCAACGGGCCGCCCGGGTCGTCACGTAGCTGCTGCC
Organism: Mycobacterium sp.; assembly: GCA_041303695.1. Lineage (GTDB taxonomy): Bacteria > Actinomycetota > Actinomycetes > Mycobacteriales > Mycobacteriaceae > Mycobacterium. The sequence goes on from JBFYOR010000429.1 coordinate 7,946, forward strand.
AGGCCTGGCCCTGGGCCTCGCTGTCGTGGATGGCCAGCAGGTTGGGGTCGTAGGACGGTGCCGACACCATCGACAGAATCTTGCCGGTCGAGGGCTCGAGCGCCACCACGGAGCCCTTGCAGCCGCCGGTGCAGCCCTGGGCCATCGCTTCCCAGGCGGCCTTCTGGACCCTCGGCAGCAGTGTGGTGTCGACATTGCCGCCACGGGGGTCGCGGCCGGTGAAGAAGTCGGCCAGCCGCTTGCCGAACAGCCGCTCGTCGGAACCGTTGAGGATCGGGTCCTCGGCGCGTTCCAGGCCGGTGCTGGAGAACCGCAACGAGTAGAACCCGGTGACCGGCGCGTAGGCGAACGGCTCGGGATAAACCCGCAGGAACCGGTAGTGCCCGCTGGTCGACACCGAGTAGGCCAGCAACTGGCCGCTGGCGGTGATCTGGCCGCGCTGGCGGGAGTATTCGTCGAGCAGTACCCGTTGGTTGCGGGGGTCGGACCGCAGTCCGTCGGCCCGGAAAACCTGGGTGATCGTCGCGTTGATGAGCAGCACCACGATCAGCGCCATCACCATCATCGAGATTCGTCGTAGCGAGGTGTTCATGACCGGCTGATCACCTCGGTACGCGCCGCCGCGATGGGGGTGTGCTGGCTGGTCCGGATGGGCCGGCGTGCCGCGTGCGAGATCCTGACCAGGATTGCCAGCAGCAGGTAATTGGCCACCAGAGAGGAACCGCCGTAGGACATCCACGGTGTGGTCAGGCCGGTGAGCGGAATCAGCCCGGTGACCCCGCCCACGACGATGAACAACTGGATGCCCAATGTCGAGGCCAGTCCCGCCGCCAGCAGCTTGCCGAAGCTGTCCCGCACCGCGATGGCGGTGCGCAGGCCCCGGACGATGACGATGGTGTAGAGCAGCAGAACGCCGGCGAGTCCGACCAGTCCGAGTTCCTCGCCGACGACGGCCATGATGAAGTCGGTGGACGCGGCCGGGACCGTGCCCGGCTGACCGTTGCCCAGCCCGGTTCCGAACACCCCCCCGGTGGCGAAGCTGAATTGCGACTGCACCATCTGGTAGCCGGCCCCCTCGGGATCGGCGAACGGGTCCATCCAGGTCTGGACCCGGCTGCGGACGTGGCCGAACAGGTGGTAGGCGACCACCGAGCCCGCGGCGAACAGACTCAGCCCGATAACCACCCAACTGAAGCGGTCGGTGGCGATGTAGACCATCACCAGGAACGAGGCATAGAGCAGCAG
>JBFYOR010000430.1:0-2829 GCA_041303695.1 Mycobacterium sp.
TTCCGCAGCCCGATGAGTTTCACGCCGGGCTCGTCAGCCAAGGGGTGACGGCCCGGACGCCGTCCGGCCGGCCGCGGTCTCATCGACCACGGTGTGCACGAATCGCATCTTCTCCAGAACCGGCACCGGCAGCACGAACGGATAGAGATCCGGCTTGCCCATCGAACGGTTGACCATGTTCAGCGACCATGCCAGCGGCAGCCAGGTGTCGATCATGGTGTCGAACGCGCTGGGTCCGAGAACTCGGCGTTGGTAGGTGGCGTTGGCCGGAGCCAGGCCGTAGGCCGCGGCGGTGTCCAGGGTGCCGCGGATGTGCAGATAGTGCGCGAACGTCTCGGCCCAGTCCTCGGCCGGGTGCATGGTGGCGTAGGAGGACACGAAATCCTTTTCCCACCCAGCGGGCGGACCCAGGTTGTAGTGGCGATCAACCGCGTCCTGATAGTCGGCCTCCGGATCGCCGAACAACCCGGCGAAGTGGTGCAGGTAATCCGGTGACGTTCCGACCAGGCGGTAGAAGAAGTAGTGGCCGATCTCGTGCCGGAAGTGTCCCAGCAGGGTCCGGTACGGCTCGTCCATCTCGACGCGCATCTGTTCGCGGTGCACATCGTCGCCCTCGGCGAGGTCAACGGTGACCAGGCCGTCGTCATGCCCGGTAACGACGCGCTCGGTGCCGCTGGACAACAGATCGAATGCCAGCCCGTACTGCGGGTCGACGTGTCGGGAGACGACCGGCAACTTCAGTTCGTGGAGTTCGGCGATCAGCCGGCGTTTAGCCCGCTCCGCCTCGGCGAAGGCAGCCAGGGCGGCGGTGTCGTCATCTCGCGGCCGAGTCCGAGTCAGTAGGCAGGAGTCGCACAACCGGCGAATCGGCTCGACCCTCACCAGCCAATTGCATTTGGCCAGATGACGATTCGCGCAGAGTTGGTACAGCTGCGGGTCGACGGTGCCGTCCTGCCCGCCCCCACCGCCGGGTGCGATGACCAGAAACGCCATCGCCTCCAGGGAGAACCCCACCGGGCTGGCGCAGGACAGGCACACCGAGTTCTCGAAAGCGAGATGCTGTCCGCAGTTGGGGCAGGTGAAGTCACGCACCGGTGCCGTCCGGGTCGAACGGGGCGACATCGACCGACACGTCGATGACGCTGTACTCGGAGTCGGTGTAGATGATGCCGCGCAACGGCGGCACGTCGGCGTAGTCGCGGCCCCACCCCACGGTGATGTAACGCTCGTCGATGAACTGGTCGTTCGTCGGATCCAACCCGATCCACCGGTCCCCCGGCGTCCACACCGCGGCCCAGGCATGGGTGGCATCGACGCCGAACATCCGTTCCTTCCCGGGCGGCGGATCGGTCGCGAGGTAGCCCGACACGTAGCTGGCCGCCAGCCCGTTGGCGCGCAGGCAGGCGATCGCCAACCGGGCGAAGTCCTGACATACCCCTTCGCCGGCCTGCAATACCTGGCTCACCTGGGTGGACACCGTGGTGGACCCGGAGCGGTAGGTGAAGTCGGCGAAGATCCGGGAGTTGAGATCCCGCAACGCCTCGATGAGGGGTCGGCCGGGCGTGAAACTCCCGGCCGCGTAGTCCCGGACGGATTGGGTGATCTCCGGCGGTCGCAGATCGAGGGTGAACTCCGCAGCCAGCACGCCGTCGAGCCCCGTTGGTCGCGCCGACTCCCAACTCTGCAGCGCGGCACCGGAGGTGTACCGGTCGGGCGGCGGCGGGTCCACCTCGACCACCGAGGTGCCCAGCACGGTCAGCGCCTGGTGTCGTTCCGTGACGTGGAAGTAGGAACTCACGTTGCCGTAGGCGTCACGGCTGGTGGAGCGGTCGGCGGGTTTGGGGTCGATCTCGAGATCGAACTTCAGGCACCGCTGACGGTGGGAGTCGCGGGGGGTGAGGTGGCCCCGGCCGTAGGAACTGGTCACCACATCGGAGTATCGGTACTCGGTGCGGTGATTGACCAAATAGCTCCGGGTCGATTCCCGAGTCGCTTCGCTCCTGCCCGCCGGGGTAGTCATCAGGGCAGTACCCGACGCTGGTCCGGTCCCCACAGCGGCTGCATATCGCCTGGCAGCGACAGCTGGGTGCGGGTGATCACCTCGGACAGGTCACTCAAGGCGGCGTGCACCCGGGCCAGCAGCCCGTCGAGCTCGGAGCGGCTGCCCTGGGCGTTGACCTGTTCGAGGTCGTCGGGGTCCAGCCGCCGCAACCGGGCACTGATGTCCTCGACCAGCCGCTCCGGCCGCGACGACCCCGACGATCCGGGCAGCGCACGCAGATTGGCCCGCAGCCGATCCAGCTGGTAAGCAAGGGATCTCGGATTCTCGCCGTCGAACAGCAGCAGTTCGGCGACTGCCGCGACGCTGGCCTGGCCCAGATTGCGCCGCCGGTAGATCACCGACGATTCGCAGGCCACCAGCACCGAGTCGGTGATTGTCTGCTCGGCGCCAGGGCTGCGCTTGGTGGTCAGGGTGGCACGCAGCAAAGCCACCAGCATCAGCCCGCGCTCGATTCGTTTGCCGATATCCATCATCGTCCAGCCCGCGTCGCGAACCATCGACTCGGCGGCCATTCCGGACAGCGCCAGCATTCCGGCCAGGGTCCGCTGCTGGGCAGCCGCCAGTCGGGTGTCGTCGGCGGGCATCCGGCGGCCGGTGGGGCCGGGCGGGTTCTCGGTCTGCTCGGCCAGTGCACGCTCGACGGCGCCCAGAACCATCCAGGTGTCGTTGGACATCTGGTCGCGAACCGCGCGGGCCGCCAGGCCAAGGCCCTCCACCGACTGTGCCAGCGACCCGGCACACAGCCGGTCGGCGGTCAGCGACCACAG
>JBFYOR010000431.1:0-4045 GCA_041303695.1 Mycobacterium sp.
GTCCGATGAACCAGACGGCCACCCAACCCAACAGCAGGTAGAGCGGAACCCCCACCCAGGCCGGCGCCGAGGGCCAGAACATCTTGAGCAGCACCCCGGCCAGGGCGCCGCCCCAGACGATCCAGAACAGCACCCAGCCGTCGGTTTCGGGCAGCGCCAGCAGGGCGAACGGGGTGTAACTGCCGGCGATGAAGATGAAGATCATCGAGTGGTCGAGGCGCTTCATCCAGGTGTGGGCACGCCGTGATGTCCAGTGCACCCGGTGGTAGGTGGCGCTGACCGTGAACATCGCGACGATCGTGCAGGTGTAGATCAGGGTGGCGATCCCGGCCCGGGTGGATCCCAACGCCCAGGACACCGACACCAGGGCCGCGCCGGCAACCACGGCGACGATTGCCGAATACAGGTGGATCCAGCCGCGGGCCCGTGGCTTGCCGAGGAACTGGCTGACCCCCTCAGCGATGGCCTCGGGAAAGTCCTCGGCCTCGGTGTCATCCACGGCTTCGTCGGATCGACGCGGATCGGCAAGGGCGTCGTCGGATCGACGCGGATCGGCAAGGGCGTCGTCGGATCGACGCGGATCGGCTACGTCGGACTCTGCGGTCATATCCCACCTCCGTCCTACTGCCGCGGCGTGCGCCCCGTGTAGTCCCCGACCGTCACAGTAGTCTGGACTGCTGTGGAACTCATTCCGCCGCGACTCAAGGAACCGGCCTACCGGCTCTACGAGATGCGATTGCGGCAGGAGCTGGCCAAGTCCAAATCCGCGCTTCCTCGACATATCGCCGTGTTGTGCGACGGTAACCGCCGATGGGCCCGCGACGCCGGTTACGAGGACGTCAGCTACGGCTACCGGATGGGCGCGTGCAAGATCGCCGAGATGCTGCGCTGGTGTCAGGCAGCGGGGATCGAAATGGCCACGGTCTACCTGCTGTCCACCGAGAACCTGCAGCGCAACCCGGACGAGTTGGCGGCACTGATCGAGATCATCACCGATGTCGTCGAGGAGATCTGCGCGCCGGCCAACCGCTGGAGCGTACGTACCGTGGGTGATCTGGAACTGCTCGGCGAGGAGCCGGCCCGTCGGGTGCGCCACGCCGTCGACCACGCCACGTCCACCGCGCCCACCGGTTCGTTCCACGTCAACGTCGCCGTCGGCTACGGCGGGCGCCAGGAGATCGTCGACGCGGTGCGATCGCTGCTCGGCAAGGAGGTGGCCAACGGGGCCACTCCCGAGCAGATGATCGAGGCCGTCACCATCGAGGGGATCTCGGAGAACGTTTACACCTACGGCCAGCCCGATCCGGATCTGGTGATCCGCACGTCGGGGGAGCAGCGATTGAGCGGGTTCCTGCTGTGGCAGAGCGCCTACTCGGAGATGTGGTTCACCGAGGCGCACTGGCCGGACTTCCGGCGGGTCGATTTCCTGCGCGCGCTGCGGGACTACAGCCGCCGGCATCGCAGGTTTGGAACCTGACTGGTGGCCGCCCTGTCGGTGCTGGTCTTCGCGCTGGCGTGGTGGATGGGGCTGTATCTGCTGTCCCGCGACCCGCGTAAGCCCGTGCTGGTGCTGGCTGCCTTCGGGTTATGCGGCTTCGCCGTCGTCGTCGGTCTCGACGCGGTGCGCACGCTCGGCGGTGGGTACGCAGAAGCCCTGAGCCGCATCGAGATCTATCTGGCGGCGGTTCCGGCGATTGCCTGGTTCGCCGTTGTCATGGAACTCGCACGGCCAGCCGAAACCGAGCGAAGCAGGACCCGCGAGATGCTGCTCACAGCGCTGGTCGCTGTGGCGGTCCTGTCGGGTGCAGTGCTGGCCGGAAGTGTCAATGGCCCACTGCGACTTGGTCATTGGGTGATGTTCGCCGTGATCTCGGTATCGACACTGGGCGCAATGGTTGCTGCGGTGCGCAATCAGCCGGCGCGGGTGGCCGGCGTGCTCGCCGTCGCGACGCTGTTCTTCGCCTTGAGTAACGCGATCCTCATCATCCCGCTTGGATTGGTGCCGAGTTGGCTCGCCTTAGCGGCAACAGGATTCGATGTGCTTCTGCTCGGTATCGCGGTCGCGCTCTGGGACGCATTCGACGAAGGGCAGGCCCTGCGGGCTGCGATGCTGCGCTCGTTGCTCGGCGCGCTCCTGGCGGTTGCGTTGCTCGACGGCCAGCTGCTGATCGGAACGGTCGCGTTGAGGTCGGATGTCGACAGCACCACGGTGCTGACGACCACCACGCTCATCACCCTGGCGCTCGCGATAGCCGCGACCGTGTTCGCCGGACCACTCGCGGGCATGCTCGACCGTGTCGCGTTCTCCGGCTCGCCACGGCTACGGGCCGAGCGCGCCACTCTGCGCACCACTGAGGCCGCGCTTCCTCTCTGCTCGCCCAACCCGCTGGCTGACGTCGACGACGAGACCTTCGCCCGGCTGACCCGACGCGCGCTCGGACACTACGGCGACCTCGGAAAGCTGGTGGCTAGTCCGCTGACGGCGCTGCCCGAGATCGACGCCCGACTAGCCGCCCGCGGCGCTGCCGATCAGCCGCTGGAGCGGGCCGCCGAACTGCGTTCGCTGCTTGGCGATCGGATCGCCCGGCTCAAACCCCGTGACGACGGCGATTTCGGCACCAGCGAACAGTGGCGCTACTACAACTCACTGTATTTCCCCTACGTCGCCGGGGTCCGCGCCTACGCGCAGAACGCCACCGCCGCGGGTCTGGACCCAGCGGCCCGACAGGCCTGGCAGTGGATGGTCACCGAGGTGCCACAGCGTTCGCTGCACAACTGGCAGAACGCGGCGGCCCGGCTGATTGCCGCCGATCTGCGCGCAACAGCGGTCTCCGCGCCGGGGTAACGCCTGAGTCTGGCAGTAGTTGGCAGTGCCCGGTGTGGACCTGGCAGCTCCTCCTGAGCAGGGTCAATGGTGAAGACATCATCGATCCGAGGAGACTTCCGATGACCCTTGACGTTGCGGCCTCGACCGGAGCCAGAGATTCGCTGTTGCGTTGGGCGATCCGCCTGGACGCGACCGGGGTGGGACTGATCGGCCTCGCCGTCGGCGCCTTCGCCGGCCCGTTCGCCCGGCTCACCGGACTCTCGCCGGGGTGGTCGTACGGCATCGCGGCCGCGTTCGTCTTCTACGGCGCCTTGGGCAACTGGCTGGCGGGCAGGCGCGCGATCCGGCCGGTTGGCACGGGCCTGAGCCTGTTCAACTTCGTCGGCGCGGTCGGGCAGATCGCCATCATTCCCGCAGGGCTGCTGCCACTGACCGGTGCCGGAAAGGTCGTGATGGTGGCCTTCGGCCTCTACGCCCTGTTTTTCGGTGTCCTGCAGTTGCGGGGCCTGCGCCGGCTGGGTTGAGCCGGCATCGAGTGAAAGGAGAGCAATCATGGATCCCACCATCGTTGCCGGTGCGCTCATCGGCGGAGGACTCATTCTCGGCGGCGGTGCCATCGGCGCCGGGATCGGTGACGGCATCGCGGGCAACGCCCTGATCTCCGGCATCGCCCGCCAACCGGAGGCGCAGGGGCGGTTGTTCACCCCGTTCTTCATCACCGTCGGACTGGTCGAGGCGGCCTACTTCATCAACCTGGCGTTCATGGCGCTGTTCGTGTTCGCGACACCGGGCGGTTAGGTCGTGCTGGTCAGATCTTGCGCAACCGCAATCGGTTGATGGCGTGGTCGGCGTCTTTGCGCAGCACCGCAGTCGCCCGCGGACGGGTCGGCAGGATGTTCTCGATCAGGTTGGGCCGGTTGATGGTTCGCCAGATATCACGGGCGGCGGCCACCGCCTGCTCGTCGGTGAGGCTCGAGTAATGATGGAAGTGCGAGGCCGGGTCGGCGAACGCCCCGGCCCGCATGGCCAGGAACCGTTCGATGTACCACTTCTCAATATCCTCGACCCGGGCGTCGACGTACACCGAGAAGTCAAAAAGGTCCGACACCATCAGCCGAGGCCCGGTCTGCAAGACGTTGAGCCCCTCCAGGATCAGGATGTCCGGATGGGTGACGACGTGCTTCTCGCTGCCGACGATGTCGTAGATCAGGTGGGAGT
>JBFYOR010000432.1:0-6401 GCA_041303695.1 Mycobacterium sp.
CTCCAGCAGTTCGGCCACCCGGGCGTCGACGGCGCTCTTTTCGAAACCGTTGGCGCTCAACGGCTCGGCGAGGATGTCGAAGACCGGCATCCGCGGATCCAGGGCGGCCACCGGATCCTGGAACACGACCTGCAGATCGCGGCGCAACTCCCGGCGCCGGCCCGCGGTGAGGGTGGCGACGTCATTGCCGAGCACCTCGATCGACCCAGACTGCGGCGCCCGCAGTTCCAAGATCTCGTGCAGGGTGGTCGACTTGCCGGACCCGGACTCGCCGACGATGCCGAGGGTTCGGCCCTGCTGCACCTCGAAGCTGATCGCGTCGACGGCGCGGACCTCGCCGATCTGGCGGCGGAACACCACACCCTTGGTCAGCCGGTAGGTGCGGGACAGATCGCGGACCCGCACCACAATGGTCGGTTCGGGCTCCTCGACCGCCGGGGGTTCGACGGACACGCCGTAGATGTCGGCCGCGCTGCGCCCGGCCACCTGGTCGGTGTGGATGCAGGCCGCGGCATGCCCCGGCCCGACGTCCATCAGGTCCGGCTCGGCGGCCAGACACTGGTCGTCGGCCAGTGGGCAGCGTGGCGCGAACGGGCAGCCCGGCGCCAACGTGACCAGCGACGGCGGTGCCCCCGGGATCGGCACCAGTCGCTCCCCGCGCGGGGCGCCCAGCCGCGGCACCGAGCCCAGTAGCCCGGCGGTATAGGGCATCCGGCGGTCGCCGTAGAGATCCTCGACCGTCGCCGTCTCCACCGCCCGGCCGGCGTACATCACCAGCGCCCGGTCGGCGAACTCGGCCACCACGCCGAGGTCGTGGGTGATGATCAGCACCCCGGCCCCGGTCACATCACGGGCGGTCTTGAGCACCTCGAGGATCTGCGCCTGCACCGTGACGTCGAGGGCGGTGGTCGGCTCGTCGCAGATGATCAGGTCGGGGTTGTTGGCGATCGCGATGGCGATCACCACCCGCTGGCGCTCGCCGCCGGACAGCTCATGCGGGAAGGCCCGCGCCCGCTGCCCGGCCTGGGCGACGCCGACCAGTTCCAGCAGTTCGACGGCGCGCCGCCTCGCCTCGGCTTTACCCACATCGCCGTGGTGGACCCGGATCGCCTCGGCGATCTGTTCACCGACGGTGTAGACCGGGGTCAGCGCCGACATCGGATCCTGGAACACCGTGCCGATCCGCGCGCCGCGGATCGCCGACAACTCGGCGTCGGGCATGCCGAGCAGTTCCTCGCCGTCCAACCGCGCCGAACCCGACACCGTCGCGTACTCGGGCAGCAGGCCGATCACCGCCATCGCCGCGGCGGATTTGCCCGACCCCGACTCGCCGACCATCGCCACCACCTCCCCGGGTGCGACGTGGTAGCTCAGTCCGCGGACGGCGTGCAGGTCGCCGCCGTCAGTGGGGAAGGTGACCGTCAGGTCGATCACCTCCAGCAGGTGGCCGCTCATCGGGGTGATCCCTTGGGTGATCCCCGGTGCCGCAGGTTGGCGCTGCCCGGGTCGAACGCGTCGCGCAGTCCGTCGCCGGTGAGGTTGGCGCACACCAGGATCAGCACCAGCACCCCGGCCGGGAAGAGGAAGACCCACGGGAATGTTGTCGCCGACTTGGTGCCGTCGGCGATCAATGTGCCCAGCGACACGTCCGGCGGTTGCACGCCGAAACCCAGGAAGCTCAGGCCGGTCTCGGCCAGGATCGCCACCCCGACGTTGAGCGCGGTGTCGATGATGAGGATCGACGCCACGTTCGGCAGGATGTGGCGGGCGATGATCGTCCTGCTGGGCACACCCATGTAGCGGGCGGCCTGGACGTACTCCCGCTCCCGCAGGCTCATCGTCAGGCCGCGCACCATCCGTGAGCTGACCATCCAACTGAACCCGGCCAGCAGCACGATCAGCAGCGCGATATTGGCGGAGTTCTTGGTGCGCGGGGTGATGATCGCAATCAGGATGAAGCTGGGCACCACCAGCAGCAGATCCACCACCCACATCAGGGCCCGGTCGCGCCACCCCCCGAAGTAGCCCGCGATCGATCCCACCGTCGCGGCGATCACGGTGGAGATGACCGCCACGCACAGGCCGATCAGCAGCGACTTCTGCATCCCGCGCAGCACCTGGGCCAGCACGTCCTGGCCGATGGCGTTGGTGCCGAACCAGTGCTCGGCACTCGGTGGGGTCTGTAGCGCATCGAAGTCGATGTCGGTGTGGGAGTAGGGCAGCAGTGGCGGTACCGCGTAGCAGGCTACGAACAGCCCGACCAGGACGGCCAGCGACAGCACCGCCAGGCGGTTGTCCAGGAACCGCCGCGCCACCAGGGTCCGGCGGGAGACGAACTGCTGCTCCGGGGCGCTCACGACACCCGCACCCGGGGGTCGAGGATGGCGTAGATGATGTCCGAGAGCAGGCCGGCCAGCAGCACCACCGCGCCGGAGAACACGGTGATCGCCGCGACGATATTGGTGTCCTGGGTGGAGATTCCCTGCACCACCCATTCGCCCATTCCGTGCCAGCCGAAGATCTTCTCGACGAACACCGCACCGGTGACCAGGCCGGCGACGCTGTAGGCGAACAGGGTGGCCATCGGGATCAGCGCGGTGCGCAGGCCGTGTCTGAACAGGGCCTGGCGGCGGGTGAGGCCCTTGGCGCGGGCGGTGCGGATGAAGTCCTGGCCGAGGACGTCGAGCATGGCGTTGCGTTGATAGCGGCTGTAGCCGGCGATGGAGACCAGTGCCAGCGTCATGGTCGGCAGCACCAGGTGCTGTAGCCGGTCGAGCAACCGGTTCCAGGCCCCGCCGGTGACATTCGGTGACGTCTCGCCGGTGTATTCGAAGATCTGCACCCCCAGCACCGAGTTGACCTGCAGCGCACCCAAGATCAGCAGATTGGCCAGCACGAACGTCGGCGTGCTGATGATCAGCAGCGACGCCATGGTGACGACGCGGTCGGATAATCGGTACTGCCGGATCGCCCCCCATGCGCCGACCACGACACCGATCACCGTGCCCAGCAGCGAGCCGATCAGCAGCAACCGCAGGCTGACCCCGATGCGCCGCCACAGTTCCTCGGCGACCGGCTGGCCGCTGACGGTGGTGCCGAAGTCGCCGCGCACCGCCCCGGACACCCAGTGCGCGTACCGCAGCGGTATCGGCTTGTCGAGGTCGAGTTCGGCGGCCTTGGCGTCGATCACCGCCTGCGGCGGGCGCGGATTGCGCTGCAGCAGGCTGTTGAGCGGGGTGAACGAATACGACGTCAGCGCGAAGGTCAGAAACGACGCCAGCGCCAGCAGGACCAGGTAGTTGAGCAGCCGGCGCGCCAGGAACCGGACCATCAGCACAGGGTAGGGGCGGGCGTCGCGCTCGCGCGGGTCCACGCGCCGAGCAGACATAAACTCGCACGAAAAAGCGGCCCCGGATGCGACTTCATGTCTGTTCACGCGGCGGTGAACTACCATCCGCTGCATGAGCGTGACCGACGAGTACCTGGCCAATAACGCCGAGTACGCCAAGACCTTCTCCGGACCGCTGCCGCTGCCGCCGAGCAAGCAGGTGGCCGTGGTCGCGTGCATGGACGCCCGGATGGACGTTTACCGCATCCTCGGCCTCAACGACGGGGAGTCGCACGTCATCCGCAACGCCGGCGGTGTGGTCACCGACGACGAGATCCGCTCGCTGGCCATCAGCCAGCGGCTGCTCGGTACCCGCGAGATCATCCTGATCCACCACACCGACTGCGGGATGCTGACCTTTACCGACGACGACTTCAAACGCGATATCCAGGCCGAGACCGGGATCAAGCCGGAGTGGGCGGCCGAGGCGTTCGGTGATGTCGAGGAGGACGTCCGGCAGTCGCTGCGGCGTATCGAGGCCAGCCCGTTCGTCACCTTGCACACCTCGCTGCGGGGGTTCGTCTTCGACGTCGCGACCGGAAAGCTCGACGAAGTCACCCTCTGAGGCGACGCTCGCCCGGCCCCGCCCGCGTGCGCGTTGACAGTTTCCCGGCGTTCTGGTTACCGTCTGAGTTGATAGGTAAATCTGGTTAAACCAACCAACTTTACGAGGATTCCATGTCGGAGCAGGTCCTGAAGCGCCCGAAGCCGGGGCAGTACGAGTTGAGCCAGCTTCGTTCGCTGGAGGCCGAGGCGATCCACATCATCCGCGAGGTCGCCGCGGAGTTCGAACGCCCCGTCCTGCTGTTCTCCGGCGGCAAGGACTCGATCGTCATGCTGCACCTGGCGATCAAGGCCTTCGCGCCCGCCCGGCTGCCGTTCCCGGTGATGCACGTCGACACCGGGCACAACTTCGACGAGGTCATCGCCACCCGTGACGAACTGGTCGCCCGCCACGGCCTGCGCCTCGTGATCGCCAGCGTGCAGGCCGACATCGACGCCGGCCGGGTGGTGGACAACGGGCCGTCGCGCAATCCGCTGCAGACCGTCACGCTGCTGCGCGCCATCCGGGAGAACCGCTTCGACGCCGCCTTCGGCGGAGCGCGGCGCGACGAGGAGAAGGCCCGCGCCAAAGAACGGGTGTTCAGCTTCCGCGACGAGTTCGGCCAGTGGGACCCGAAGTCCCAGCGCCCCGAGTTGTGGAACCTCTACAACGGCCGGCACCGCAAGGGCGAGCACATCCGGGTGTTCCCGCTGTCCAACTGGACCGAGTACGACATCTGGGCCTATATCGGCGAGGAGGGCATCGGACTGCCGGCCATCTACTACGCCCACCGCCGTCCGGTGTTGCGTCGCGACGGCATGCTGCTGGCCGTCCACGAGTTCCTGCAACCGGCCGCCGGCGAGGAGGTGTTCGAGACCTCGGTGCGGTTCCGCACCGTCGGCGACGTCACCTGCACCGGCTGCGTGGAGTCCACCGCCGCCAGCGTCGAGGAGGTGATCGCCGAGACCGCGGTGTCGCGGCTCACCGAGCGCGGCGCCACCCGCGCCGATGACCGCATCTCCGAGGCCGGCATGGAAGATCGCAAACGGGAGGGGTATTTCTGATGAGCGCTTGCGCGAAGAAGCGGTACTTGTGATGAGCGCTTGCGCGAAGAAGCGAGGCTTCTGATGAGCGAGACCACCCTGCTGCGCCTCGCCACCGCCGGGTCCGTCGACGACGGCAAGTCCACCCTGATCGGCCGGCTGCTGTACGACTCCAAGGCCGTTATGGAGGACCAACTCGCCGCCGTAGAGCGCACCTCCCGGGAACGCGGCAACGACTACACCGACCTGGCACTGGTCACCGACGGGTTGCGCTCGGAACGCGAGCAGGGCATCACCATCGACGTCGCCTACCGCTACTTCGCCACGGCCAGGCGCAAATTCATCATCGCCGACACCCCCGGCCACATCCAGTACACCCGCAATATGGTCACCGGCGCGTCCACCGCGCAATTGGTGATCGTGCTCGTCGACGCCCGTGTCGGCCTGCTCGAGCAGTCCCGCCGGCACGCGTTCCTGGCCTCGCTGCTCGGAGTTCAGCACATCGTGCTCGCGGTCAACAAGATGGACCTCATCGACTGGGACCAGGAGCGGTTCAGCTGGATCCGCGACGAATTCCACGCCTTCGCCGCCCGGTTGGACATCCACGACGTCACCACCATCCCGATCTCGGCGCTCAACGGCGACAACGTGGTGACCAAGTCGGCCAAAGCCCCGTGGTACGAGGGGCCGCCGCTGCTGAGCCACCTCGAGGACGTCTACATCGCCGGGGACCGCAATCTCGTCGACGCCCGGTTCCCGGTCCAGTACGTCATCCGTCCGCAGACCCGCGAGCACGCCGACCACCGCAGCTATGCCGGCACGGTGGCCAGCGGGATCATCCGACCCGGCGACGAGGTGGTGGTGCTGCCCAGTGGCAAGACCAGCCGGATCACCGCGATCGACGGGCCCGAAGGTGCGGTGGCCGAGGCCTTTCCGCCGATGGCGGTCTCGATCACGCTGGCCGACGATATCGACATCTCCCGCGGCGACATGCTGGCCCGGCCGCAGAACCAACCCGAGGCCACCAGCGAGTTCGACGCGACGGTCTGCTGGATGGCCGACGACGCCGCACTCGAACCCGGCCGCGACTACGTCATCAAGCAGACCACCCGCACCACCCGCGCCCGCGTCAGCGCGCTGGAGTACCGCCTCGACGTCAACACCCTGCACCGCGACAAGAGCGCCACGGCGCTGAAGATCAACGAACTCGGCCGGGTGACGCTACGCACCCAGGTGCCCCTGCTGCTCGACGAGTACAGCCGCAACCCGGCCACCGGGTCGTTCATCCTCATCGACCCGGACACCAACGTCACCATGGCGGCCGGGATGGTGCGCGACACCGTGCCGGCGGCCGCCAGGGGCGCCTCGCCGAACACCGTGCGCCACCAGTCACTGGTCGGGGATCGGCTGACCAAGGGCCGCACCG
>JBFYOR010000433.1:0-4438 GCA_041303695.1 Mycobacterium sp.
GGCGGGGCGCGCCGATGGTCCCCGGGCCGAGTCCGACGACGAACGTGCCGCTGAACTCGCCGCGGAACTGGAAGCGGGCCCCGACCGAGACGAGTCGTCGCCCTCGGCGGATGCGGCCGGCATGCCCAGCACGGTCCCGACGCCGAGGAAGAGCGCCAGCGCGCCGACCCGGCCGACGAACCTGCCGGAGCCGGCGGCGGGCGGGGATTGACCGGTGCGGGTTGAGGGGCGCATCAGTGCTCCTGGCGGTCTTCGGCAGTGGCTACGGCAGCTGTGGCGGATATCACAGACATTACAGGGCGAGCAACCGACCGCGGCGTCATATCGGGACGCGAGACCACCGGTCACTACTCATCGGCCGGCCTGCACCGCGCGTACTGGTCGGCTGATCAGCGCTGGCGGGCGGCGGCCAGGCGGGCCTTGAACTCAGGTGATTCGACCGAGACGGCCTGCGGCCCCAACTCGATGTTCTTGGCGGCCTCATGGTGGTCGGCATCGTTGAAGCCCGGGACCGCGGTGGCACGCATCGAGGCCTTGGTGGCCAACACCACATCGCGCGGTGCTGCGGCGGGGCCGGCTGCCAGTTCGAGAGCCGCGGCGACGGGATCCTCGGCGACCGTGAGCGCCAGACCGTGGCGCACCGCGCTCTCGGCGTCGAAGCGCATTCCGAACAGCAGAGCCGCCCGGGCGACCTGGGGTCCCACCGCGCGGTTGAGCATCCAGGTGGCACCCCCGCCGGGATGGATGCCGAGTTTCTGAAAGCGCGGGTCGAACATCGCATGCGGCCCGGCGATCCGCACGTCGGCGGCCAGGGCGAGGTTCATCCCGGCCCCGACGGCGGCGCCGTTGACCGCGGCGATGGTGGGAAGCGCGCAGCGCCCGACGGCCATGAAACCCGCATAGAGGCGTTCCAGTCCTTCGGTCGCCGCCGCGCCCAGCGCCGAGAGATCGGCGCCGGCGCAGAACGCCTTGCCCGCGCCGGTGACGACCACGGCATGGACGCCCGGGTCGGATTCGGCGCGCTGAACCGCGTCGCGCAGCAGTTCCGAGGTGACCTCGGTGACCGCGTTGCGCCGATCCGGATCGTTGACCGTGATCACCGCGACGCGGTCGATCACCTCGTACAGGATCGGATCAGCCACAAGGTCCGAGGCTAACAGTGGGTTCAGCTGCGCGGGGCGATCGCCTGTTCGGCGATCATCCCCAACACCGGAGCCAGGGTCCGTGCGTAGGTGACCGTTACGTGGTTGTCGTCTCGGAACACCAGATCGTTGCCGATCACCACGGGGCAGACCCCGGCGGTGCAGAACAGCTGGGACAGATCCGCGTACTGGCCACCACCGTCGCCGGTGGCCTGTGATTCCGCGGCGATCCCCGCGGGGTTCAAACCCGTTGCACGGTCCGGGGCGCAGGCCAGGGCGTCATCGAGATGCGCCGACAGGCAGACCGGTACGTTCGTGTGCGGGTCGGGGACCGGACCCAGGACCAGGACCCGCCCACCGGTGGCTGCCCGCACCTCGCCGACGAGGTCGGTGAGGCCCGCGATCCATGCCGGGTCGTAACCGGTGAAGCCGAAGTCGGCCCCGTAGCGCCGCGACATGCTGAGCACCACCAGCTTCGGTCGCTCGACGGCCAGCCGGTTGCGGACCTCGGAGCGCCACTGTTCGCACTCCGAATAGGTGCGACCGAGATAGGGGCTGACGATCGGCAGGTCCTGCAGCGGGCAGGTGACCTTGGCCATCGTCACCCGCCGCCTGTATTTCTGCCGGGCAACGGGTTCCAGTGCGGGTTGCCACATCGCGGCATGGGAATCGCCGACCAGGGCGACGGTGGTCGGCCCATCCGGGTTGCCGGATACGCAGTCGGGTACGCCGACCTCGAGCCACGACCGCACGCACCCGTCGAGAAATACCTCGGGTTTGTCAGTGGGTGCGGCGGCCAGCGAGGGAGACAGCTGCGCGGGGACCGCGGACCGTTGCGACGCGGCGTCGACGGCCGCCCGTGCCGCCGCCACCGCGCCGGCGAGCGGATCGGTGATCGTCGGGGCTGGCCGCGCCGCGGAATGAACGACCGCTGCCGATGCCGGTTCCCCGGGACCGGCCGGAACGGGTACGACCATCGGCAGGATCAGCGCGACGCTGACCGCGGCCGCGGTGACGACACTGCCGAGTACCAGGCTTCGGCCCGCCGATCGGCGCAGCGGCCGCGAGTAGCGGATCGGGCGCTCCACGTACCTCAGCGTCAGGACCGCCAACAGCAAGGACGTGGCCACCGCGGCCAGCCGGCCGGGCCAGCCCAGGGGGTGCCCGACCAGCATCGGCGCAAACAGCAGGATCGGCCAGTGCCACAGATACCAGGAGTACGACAGCCGGCCCACCGCCCGCATCGCCGGCACCGACAGCAATCGGCCCGCGCCCCTGGTCGGCGTCGCGCAGCCGGCCGCGATCACCAAGGCGGCGCCGGCCACGGGCAGTATCGCGGCAGTTCCGGGGTAGGGCGTGTGAGTGTCGATATGGGTTGTTGCCCAACCGATCACGCCGAGCCCGCTGAACCCGGCGATCGCCGCGAACCCGGCCGGCAGCCGGCGCCAGAGCGGGGCCGACAGGGCGAGCAGGCCGCCGGCGGCCAGTTCCCACGCCCGGGTCGGCAGCGAGAAGAACGCCCACGACGGCCAGGTGTGGGTCCACGACACCGACAGCGTCAGCGAGGCCGCGCCGACGGCGAGCAGCAGGGCGATATAGGGCGCCGCTGAGGGTTGCCGCCGCCGGCGCCCGTGGCGCCACAGCCATGCACAGGCCATCAGCAGCACCGGCCACAGCAGATAGAACTGCTCTTCGACGCCCAGCGACCAGTAGTGCTGGAACGGGGACGGGGCACTGTGTGCCAGGTAATCGGTGCCCGTCAATGCCAACCGGTAATTGCCGACGTAGAGCGCGCTGGCCAGGCCGTCGTCGAGCGCTGATTGCGCCTGCAGTGGCGGCAGCAGTGCCACCGTGGCCACTGCCGTCGCCACCAGAACAGTCGCGGCGGCGGGCAGCAGTCTGCGGGCCCGGGCTGCGTAAAACCGGGTCAGGTTGACCCGGCCGGTGGTTGCGAGTTCGGTCCACAGCAGGCGGGTGATCAGGAACCCGGAGATGACGAAGAAGACGTCCACGCCGATGAAGCCGCCGCCGATCGCGCCGGCGTGGAAGGCGATGACCACCAGCACCGCCACCGCGCGCAGTCCCTCGATATCGGGGCGGAAGTCGGCCCCGGTGCCCCTGCGCCGGGGCCGGCGCACTGCACGGCGCACCTCGACGTCCGCGACAGGCACAATCTCCGGCTTTCTTCATCGGGAGCAACCGGAATCATTGTGGCCTCGCCGGCCTGCCCGACGGGGTTGCCACGCCACGCGGTGACCAGGTTTGCCGGGCTAGCGGGCGTGCGGTCCGTCGCTGGAGAAAAGCTCGCGTTCGACGGCTTCGGCGTCCAGACGCAGGGCCGCGAGGGTGTTGGTCGACTGGTCGAAAAGGGCGTACGGCCCGAACTGTTCGTAGGCCGGGGAGGCCTGCTTGTACTTCACTAGCCGCAAACCCTTGCGGTAGGCGCGATAGCGCCATTGAGACTCCGAATGCATTCACGACCCCTCTGAGGAACCGACGCCCATCATCGCGACGGCTGGACGATGGCCGCAGCAGAACGACGGAAAGTTCATCCGGACAGCCGACAACACGCGTTCACCGCTGTTGGCCGTTCGAACCCAGCTCACCCAAGCCGATGATGCCGTCCTCGATCGCCCTGGCCAGCAATGCGGATTTGGTGTGCGCCGGCCGGCCGACGCTGGCGTACTTTGCCCGCACCCGCTGCAGATGCGTCCTGACTGTCGCCGGTGCGATGTGCAGGAGGTTGCCCACGTGGTCCTTGCTCTCGGTGGTGAACCACGCCACCAGCACCTGCCGCTCGCGGTCCGACAACGCCAGCCGCCCCATCGACAGGCTGCGATGCAGGGCCGCCGCCATGCGCGGAGCCACGTACCCGTCGCCGTTGCCGACACTGCGCAACGCCTCGAGGAGATGGTCCCGGCCGTCGGCCTTGGACACGTAGGTCGCTGCGCCCGCGTCGAGACTGGACAGGATCACTTCGTCCGAGGCCACCGCGGAGTGGACGACTACGGCCGGACCCGCCTCGCAGAGTCGGCGTAGGCCATCGAGGTCGGGAGCACTTCCATCTTCCCGGATCTCGGTGACCACGACGTCGAGCGCCGGCGTGCTGGGCAGCCATGCCAGGAAGTCGGCCGCCCGGGCGAAGCTGCCGACCGGGGTCAGGTCCGGCTGCTGGGACTGCAGCCAGTACTCCAGGCCGGCCCGCACCACCTCGTGCTCGTCGACGATCGCCACGCGTATGCCACCGACCGCAGTGTCGTCCACGGCAGTGTCGTCCATGGCAAAGGCCCCCGCCC
>JBFYOR010000434.1:0-2885 GCA_041303695.1 Mycobacterium sp.
GTCACCGGCCCCGCACCCACCACGGTCACGATGAACAACGGAATGCAAGATCTGCTGATCTGGGGGCCGTGACCTGGGGCTATTCGCCGCCGCGGCGGGATCTGGCGCGCCGGGCACTGAGCGCGAGTCCGATGGCGCCGGCGGCCACTGCGGCCACCACACCCGCGACAGCCCAGCCGGCGGTCGAGCCGGAACGCGCCCCCGCCGAATCCCGGCCGGAGTCCGACAGGGCCGGCCCGCTCACCGCAGAGGCGGTGTCGACCATGACCGAGGCGGGTTGGCGGCCGGGGAACGCGACCACCGCGTTGCCCCGCACCTGTGTCCACCGCTTGGTGTCGGCGTTGAGCCACCTCAGCAGGTCGTCGAGCTGATCCGGGGCGCCGTTGGAGGTGGCGATCAGCAGTGAGCGCTGCCCGTCGAACACCGTCTGCAGTGATCCGAACCGGACGCCCGGGTCAAGGGTCAGGGTGGCCGCTGGTTCGTCGGCGTCCGGGCCCTCCAGCGTGATGAGACCACCGTCGGCGCTGACCGGCAAGGTGATCGAGGTGTCGTTCCAGCCGTCGGCACTGACGATGATCGCGGGTTCACGCAGGGAGAGCGCCTCCTCCACGGAGGTCACGGTGGTCCGCAGTGGCATCACGCTCATACGCTGCATCCCCACGGCGATCTGAATGGCCCGGGCGACGTCGGGGAAGCTCTCCGGTGCGATACCGACCTGCATATTCGGCATCAGGGCTTGCGGCAGCGACCCGAATCCGGCCGGGACCGGCGGCAGCGCCGGGGTGTTCTCGACAACGGTGTTGCCGTTGAGCGTCAGGGTCATCGGCTGGTACTCGTTGCATCGACCGGTGTTGCCGGCCATGTTCAGCGCCACCGCCACGTTGGTGTAGCGCTGAATCAACCGATCGGGAATCGTCACCCACCGGTCGATGATGCCGCCGGCTTCCGCCGGCCAGGAATCCAGCGGCTCACCGTTGACGCTGACCACCAGCTGTCCGCCGAAGGTCGCCGGGACCGGGGTGTAGGTGCCCAGCAGATGCAGCCGGTACTCCTGGACGGAATGCCCGAACTTGGTCTGGTCCAGGGCGATGTTCACCTGGGGGGCGAGCCGGGACGCGGACAGATTGATCTGCTGCAGTTGGGTGAGGGTCGCGGTGTTTCCGGGGAACTCCGGATCCCCGTGCAGCCGCTCAGCCACGGCCCGGGTGCTGACCGCCATACTTATCGAACTGTCGGTGAGCAACTGAACCTGCCGGGAGAGCTTGTCCGCCGGACCGGAAACCAGCATCTGCGGGACGCCATCGGAACCCTGCAGCGATAGACCCTCCTGCAGGCCTTCCCTGACCACGAACTGGCGTTCGAGCGGAAGCGACGGGGCGTCGATGGTGCTGGCACCGTCGGCCAGTGGAATGACGAGGATCTCCGGCGCCTGGCGACGGTAGCGGGCCGTCAACTCGGTGGCCAGCTGAATCGCGGCATTGGATTCGGCCTGCGAGGGATTCCGGGGCAGCGCGATCGTCAGCTTGCGCAGGGCCCCCGGCAGGAAGTCCGCAACCGTGTTGGGTTCCGCCTCGCGTCCGGCGAAAGTGACCGAGCCGTTGATGAGATCGACGGGATTGAGGTCATCGAGACAGAACCGGTCCTCCGCGATCCCCGCCAAGGTCAGGCTCAGCGTCACCGAATCGTTGACGACCCGCACTCCTTGCAGCGGAATCACCAGGGGCGCAAGGTCGGCCAGCGGAAGCCCGGCCTTGCTGATCAGCCGGTCCTCCTGCATCACCGTCAGGACCCCCGAGCGCATCGGGAACGGGAGGTCGACGGTGGCATTCAGCGTCGCCGGCGCCACACCGGTCGGCACCGCGAAAGACAACGTCGTCGCGCTGGTCTCCCCATAGAACGACAGCATCGCCGGCGCGCCCAGATCCGGCCAGGACAGCGTCGGGGCGTCTACCAGGGCACCCCCGGCCGGCTCGGCCGCTGCCAGTGGCGCAACCGGGGCGAGGATCGCGGACAGGGCGGCGGCGACTGCCAGTAGGCGCCTGCCCGTCCCGTGGCGCCGAGGACCGGCAGATCGTCGCAGAACTGAGGGGACGGCCATGGCGTCACACTAGACAGCGGAACGGAAATTTTCGACCAACCGTCTCTCAATCGGCCGCCGCGGCGGCCGCGTGAACTGTTCGATCCAATCAGGGACCGGACCTACTGGCGGCACCGCGGTTGCGGTTTTAGCAAATGCGACAATAGGATTCAATCTTCGTCATGGGGGTGCAGTTTCACAATGTCGACCAGTACGCCGGTACCGGCTCCGGGCACGCGGGTACTCGTCGTCGATGACGGTCGGCTAAGTCGGGAATGCCTGAGCGCCCAACTCCAGGCGCACGATGTTCAGGCCCGGTCCGCATGGGACCTGCCGTCGCTGTTCGCCGCGGCCGACGACGGCCCGCCACAGGTGATCCTGCTCAACATCGAGACCGACGACAGCGGTACCCTGCTGCAGGTCAGCCTGGATATCGACGCTGCGGCGAAGGTCGTCGTGTTCGGCCTGTCCACCGACCGGGAGCCTGAAATCGTCGCATGTGCCGAGGCCGGGGTGGCCGGATTGCACCTGCGCTCGGAGTCCTTCGCGCACCTGCTGGAACTGGTGGCCAATGCCAGCAAAGGCGGGGCGCAGTGCTCGTCGGACGTCTCCGCCATCCTGCTGCGCCGGGTGTATTCGCTCGCACATCAGCCGGCCACCGACTCCAAGGCGGATCTGCTCACCGCGCGGGAGATCGAGATCCTTGAACTCATCGAACTCGGCCTGACCAACCAGCAGATCGCATCGCGGCTGTCCTTGGCCCTGCACACCGTGAAGAACCACGTGCACAACATGCTGGGGAAGCTGG
>JBFYOR010000435.1:0-5641 GCA_041303695.1 Mycobacterium sp.
CCACCGGCGGTGGTGGTGGGCGCGGTATGGCGATCGGGGGCGGTGTCGGCGGCCTGGCGATCGTGCTGCTGGCGCTGTTCCTGGGGGTGGATCCGGGCCCGGTACTGCAGCAGCAGATCGGCCCGTCGCAGTCTCAGCCCGGCTACGACCTCGCCAAGTGCAAGACCGGTGCGGACGCCAACAAGTACGTCGAGTGCCGGGTGGTGGCCACGGGCAACTCCGTGGACGCGGTGTGGGAGGACCTGCTGCGCGGTTATCAGCGACCGAACATGAAGCTGTTCAAGGGGCAAATCCAGACCGGCTGCGGGCCGGCCGACAGCAGCGTCGGCCCGTTCTACTGCCCCGCCGACCAGACTGCGTACTTCGACACCGATTTCTTCCAGGTGCTTAAGACCCAGTTCGGATCCAGCGGCGGGCCGCTGGCCGAGGAGTACGTCGTGGCCCACGAGTACGGCCACCACGTGCAGAACCTCACCGGCGACCTCAGCAAGGCCCAGCGGGGTGCCCAGGGCGCTACCGGCGGCGGCGTGCGTTCGGAGCTGCAGGCCGACTGCTATGCCGGGGTGTGGGCCCACTACGCGGCGATCACCAAACAGCCGGGGACCGACGTCACCTATCTGCAGCCGCTGACCGACAAGGACATCGCCGATGCGCTGTCGGCCGCCTCATCGGTCGGCGACGACCGGATCCAGGAGCAGGCCACCGGCCGGGTCAACCCGGAGAGTTGGACGCACGGGTCCTCCGAGCAGCGCCAGAAATGGTTCACCGTCGGCTACCAGACCGGTGATCCGAAGCAGTGCGACACCTTCAGCGCGCGCAACCTGAACTGATCGACTACCAGGGGCGCAGCGCGCACTGCACGCCGCTGCCGCCCTGCTGGGACACCACCACCTCACCGTCCACGGCGATCTCGCAGCGGAACTCCGGATTGACCCGCAGACCGCCGCTGGCGCTGACGAACGCCCACTGCGTGGGGTCGACGAGCGTGGCCTGGAAGGTCCAGGGCGCACCCGGGCCCACCAGGGTGCGGGCCATCGGCATGTACTCGGGGTCGTTCGCCGCCGACTGGGCGGGCGGATCGGTGCTGACGTAGTAGATGTTGGCGGTCAGATCGCTGGTCGTGGTGACCGTGTAGGTGACCTGGCGGGCCCCACCCGGCGCGCTGCTGGTCGGGGCGGTGCTGGTTGGCTCGGTGGTGGTCGGCTCGGTGGTGGTCGGCTCGGTGCTGGTCGGCGCAGCCGACGTGGGCTCGGTGGTGGTCGGTTCGGTGCTGGGCTCGGCTCCGGCCAGCGGTGCGGCCCCGATACCGGCTGCGAGCAGAACCGCCGCCGCACCCACTGCAGTGAGATGTCGCATACCGGGCCTATCGGTACCCGCCGGCCCGGTGTTACGCGCCGGCGTCAGCCGGCGTCGCGCAGACTGTGGGCCTCCGGCAGTGCCGCCTGCCCTATCAAACCGAACAACTCGACCGAGGATGCCACGGCGTGTTCGACAAAGTCGGCCAGCCCGGCGATGTCGACCGGCCGGCGGGTGATCCGGGCCTCGACCCCGACCAGCCCGGGGTCGCACGAATCGTGCACCACCGCGTGTACGCACGGATCGCCGGCGTTCCACCGCGCGGCGACCGCGGTGAGCCGCTCGCGCCGGTCCGCCGGGTAGAACCGGTCCGGGCCGACGCTGACCCGCACCGCATCACGGTCGGGTCCGCACACCTCGAGGTGAACGTTGAGCCGGCCCGCCCGGCGGGTCCGGAAGGCGCTGACCGGAACGTCGACGAGGTAGAAGAATTCGTCGTCGTGGTGGCCACGGAAGTACCGCACACCCCTGCCACGGAGATACTCCTCGATCAGCTCGTTCATGCCCTGCTCAACGAGGGGCCGCCGCCAGCCGGTTCCCCACCGCGGCTAAGAATTCACTGAGGCCTGCGGCACTGCCCGCGGAGAACCCGTCGACGCCGAACCGCCGGCATCAGGACAGCCGCGAAATGACCTCGGCGACAACGGAATCAATGGCAACGTCGTCCTGTGAACCGGTGGACAGATCTTTGACCCCCACGGTGCCGGACTCGATGTCCCGATCGCCGGCGACCAGGGCGATACGCGCCCCCGAGCGGTCTGCGGCCCGCATCGCGCTTTTGACCCCGCGGTCGCCGTAGGCCAGATCGACCCGCACCCCGGCCGCCCGCAAGCTCGCGGACAATCTGGCGAGTTCGATCTTGGCCTGCTCCCCCAGCGGCACTCCGAACACGTCGCAGCGGCTGCGTTGTCCGACCTCCCGGCCTTCGGCACGAAGGGCCAGCATGGTCCGGTCCACACCCAACCCGAAACCGACGCCGGAGAGGTCCTGACCGCCCAACTGGGCCATCAGCCCGTCGTAGCGGCCGCCGCCACCGATTCCGGACTGGGCGCCCAGTCCGTCATGGACGAACTCAAAGGTGGTCTTGGTGTAGTAATCCAGGCCGCGCACCATCCGCGAGTTGACGACATAGGGAACCGCCAGTGCGTCCAGATGAGCCAGCACGGTGTCGAAATGCCGCTTGGCGACCTCGGAGAGGTGGTCGAGCATTACCGGCGCGCCCGCGGTCATCTCCCGAATGTGCGGACGCTTGTCGTCCAGAACCCGAAGCGGGTTGAGCGCGGCCCGCTCCCGGGTGGCCTCATCGAGGTCGAGTCCGAACAGGTAGTCCTGCAGCAGCTCCCGGTACTGCGGCCGGCACGTGTGGTCGCCCAGTGAGGTGATCTCCAGCCGGAAGCCATCCAGGCCCAGGGAGCGGAACCCGGCGTCGGCGATCGCAATCACCTCGGCGTCCAACGCCGGGTCGTCGACGCCGATCGCTTCGACGCCGACCTGTTGGAGCTGCCGGTAGCGACCGGACTGTGGTCGCTCGTAGCGGAAGAACGGCCCGGCGTAGCAGAGCTTCACCGGCAGCGCACCGCGGTCCAGGCCATGTTCGATGACCGCACGCATCACCCCGGCCGTGCCCTCCGGCCGCAGTGTGACCGACCGGTCGCCACGGTCGGCGAAGGTGTACATCTCCTTGGACACCACGTCGGTGGACTCCCCCACCCCGCGCGCGAACAGCGCGGTGTCCTCGAAGATCGGCAGTTCGATATCGCCGTAGCCCGCGCGGCGGGCGGCAGCCAGCAACCCGTCGCGCACCGCGACGAATTCCGCCGACTCCGGGGGCAGGTAGTCCGGGACCCCCTTGGGCGCCTGGAATTGGCTCACAGCGTCGTTATCCCCTGTAGGAACGGGTTGGCGCGGCGTTCCTCGCCGATGGTGGTGGGCTCGCCGTGGCCGGGCAGCACCCGGGTGTCGTCGTCAAGCACCAGCAGTTTGGTGACGATGGAGCCCAGCAGGTCCCGTCCGCTGCCGCCGGGCAGGTCGGTTCGGCCGACGGACCGCTTGAACAGGGTGTCGCCGGTGAACGCGATCCCGGCGCCGGTGCCCTCGCCGGAGACCCGGAACACCACCGAGCCGCGGGTGTGTCCCGGGGTGTGGTCGACGGTCACCGCGACCCCCTCGAAGTCCAGAAGCGCCCCGTCGCGGTCGAGTTCGACGACCTGGCGGGGCTGGCGGAACATCGAGCCGAACACAACCTGCCCGATCCGCGGGCCGAAGCCCCGGATCGGGTCGGTGAGCATGAACCGGTCCTCCGGGTGGATGAAGGCCGGACATCCGTAGGTGTCGGCCACCTTCTGCGCCGACCAGATGTGGTCGATGTGGCCATGGGTGAGCAACACCGCGGCCGGGGTCAGCCGGTTCTCGTCGAGGATCCGGCGCAGCGGGCCGAGCGCACGCTGACCGGGGTCGACAATGACCGCGTCCGCCCCGGCGCGGGGCGCGAGGACGTAGCAGTTACAGGCCAACATGCCGGCCGGGAACCCGGTGAGCAACACGGTGACCAGTCTGACACCCGACACTTCGGACGGGCCTTCAGCCCCGTCCACATGTTCGGCTGGCACACTCGTCTGCGCGATCTCGACCTCGAATCGATCTACCCGACTACGGAGGACACCGCGGTGCCCACGAACGAACAACGACGCGAAACCGCCCAACGCAAGCTCGAGCGGCAACTCCAGAGCCGCGCTCAGCGGGCCAAGCGCCAGCGAATCCTCACGGTGGTGGGCGCCATGACCGCCCTGGCCGTCGGCGCGGCATTGATCGCCACTGTCGTCCTGAAGGACGATAAGGGCGCCTCGACCGCCAGCACGTCCTCCAGCGCCGAGACCACCTCCGCCGCACCCGCCACCCCGGCCGCCCGCGGCGGCGAGGGCCAACTGCCGGCGTTCAAGGCGCCGGCCGAACTGGGCGCCAACTGCCAGTACCCGGCCGCTCAGCAGGCCAGCAAAAAGGTGGATCCCCCGAATTCCGGGAAGGTACCGACCGACCCCGCCACGATCAGCGTGAGTATGTCGACCGACCAGGGCAACATCGGCCTGCTGCTCAACAACGCCGAAGCGCCGTGCACGGTGAACAGCTTCGCCAGCCTGGCCCAGAAGGGTTTCTTCGACGACACCGTCTGCCACCGACTGACCACCGCCGCGGGACTGGGTGTGCTGCAGTGCGGCGACCCGAGTGGAACGGGCTCCGGTGGCCCGGGCTACCAGTTCGCCAACGAGTACCCCACCAACCAGTACCCGAAGAATGACCCGGCCCTGCAGAATGCGGTGCTCTACCCTCGCGGAACGCTGGCGATGGCCAATGCCGGATCCGACACCAACGGCAGCCAGTTCTTCCTGGTGTACAAGGACTCCAAGCTGCCGCCGAACTACACCGTGTTCGGCACCATCGATGAGACCGGGCTGGCCACGCTGGACAAGATCGCCGAGTCCGGCGTCGCCGGCGGGGGCGAGGACGGCAAGCCCGCCACCGAGGTGAAGGTCAAGTCGGTCCTGCTGGATTAGCCCGGTCCGGTCAGCCGATCCCGGCTGCGGTCTCGGCGGGAATGCCGGGATGCAACACCGCCACCGGGCAGCTCGCGTGAGCCAACACCTTCTGGGTCACCGAGCCCATCACCAAACCGGAGAACCCTCCCGAGCCGCGGCTGCCCACTACCAAGAGGACGGCGCCGCGGGCTTCGGCGAGCAACACCTCGGCTGGTCGGCCGGTGCCGCCCACGAACGACACCGGAACATCGGGGAACGACGAGGCGGTCACGATCACCGGCGAGTGGAAGGCGCTGGTGTCCGATCCGGGCGTGGCGTCCTCGGGGTGGATCCACTCGGTCTCGGGCTCACCCCGCCCCGGGTCGACGTTCACCGCCACCACCCCGCAACCGACCATCTGGGCGTGGCGGAAGGCGAATGCGGCGGCCCGGTTGGAGGCTGACGATCCGTCGTACCCCAGCACCACCTGCCCCGGGTTGCCCTCATCGCCGTCGGATTCGAAGGGCACTCCGCCCTCCATGCCGGAGTGCACCACCACGACCGGACACTGGGCGTAGGGGGCGACGTGCATGGTGGTGGAGCCCAGCAGTAACCCGCGGAATCCTTCGATGCCGCGCGAGCCGAGCACCAACACGTCGGCATTCTCCCCCGCGGCCAGCAGCGACTGCACCGGGGAATCAGGCATCTGTAGCGCGCGAATCTGCAGGCCTGGGTGCGCTTGGCGGGCCACCGCCACCGCGTCGCCGAGCACA
>JBFYOR010000436.1:0-6985 GCA_041303695.1 Mycobacterium sp.
TCCATCTTCTCCAGTGCGTCGAGCATGCGGGAAAGCATCACCGGCACAACGACGATGGCGGTCACACCATGCTTGGCAACATCCTCGAGCACGGTGGCGGGCTTGAACCGGCGATGCAGGACCAGCGTCGAACCGAGTGTCATCGCGATGGTGGCGTGCAGGTAGCCCAACGCGTGGAACATCGGCGACGGTAGTGCCGTCACCTCGCCGGCCTTGAACGGAACGTGCGACAGCACCCCACCGATCGGGGCGAGCGTCGGTGGTGCGTGCCGGTTGGCGCCCTTCGGGGTGCCGGTGGTCCCACTGGTCAGGATGATGATCGACGACCGCTTGGTGGCCTTGGGCGGGGGCGCGGTACTGCTGCGGGCGATGAGGTCGGCGAGTGTCTCGTCGGTGCTGCCGGACGGCTCGGAGGCATCCGGGTTGGACCCGAGCGCCCGCAGTTTGCCCAGCGGGGTCGCGGCGAGCTGCACCGCGTCGGTGTACTCGTCGTCGTAGATGATGACCTTGGCGCCCTCGCGAGCCGACACGTCGCGGATCTGCGGTCCGGAGAACTCCGTGTTGAGCATGATCGTGCGCGCACCGACCCGGGCGCAGGCGTAGTTGGCGATCAGGAACCACCGGTGGTTGCGCGCCAGGATCGCGACCCCGTCGCCGCCGCGGATTCCCTTCGCCAGCAAGCCGTTGGCGACCGCGTTGGCGGCATCGTTGAGTTCGGCGAAGGTCACCGTCCCCTCGTCGTCGATGATGGCCGTCCGGTGCGGGGTACGACGGGCGTTGAGCCCGGGGATCATCCCCACCTCACCCCAACGGCGCAGATCTGCGACCATCGCGGCGAGATTCTGCGGAGGCTCCAGACCGAAAGCGCCCGAGGAGATCATTTTCTGCAAGTAGTGCAACTCCGCCGAACCACGCTCGGCAAGTTGCCCCACCTTCGCCAACGCCTGCGCACGCAGGTCCGAGAGAGGGGTCATACTTCAACATTAGGTGACCCGGGCAACGACGATGCCGGAAAAGGCGATCGGACGAACCCTATGCTGAGGCGGTGGCAACTCTGAGCCGCGGGCGAACCGTCGCGGCCCCAGTACAGGCGGTATGGGATGTGCTGGCCGACTTCGGGACGATCGGCGAGTGGGCCGACAGCGTCGACCATTCCTGCATTCTCGAGCATGGTCCGCAGGGTCTGGTCGGTACCTCGCGGCGGGTGCAGGTCGGCCGCAACACCCTGGTGGAGCGGATCACCGAGTCCGCCGCGCCGGCGACCCTGGCCTACGACATCGAGGGCCTGCCGCACCGGCTGCGCCGGGTGTCGAACCGCTGGACGTTGGTCGCGGCTCCGGGAGGCGGAACTGACGTACGGATCACCAGCACGGTGCAGATCGGCACCAATCCGCTCGCCCGGATCGCCGAGCGCGCGCTGTGCGCGATGATGGCCACACAGTCCGACACCATGCTCACCGGACTCGCCAAGAGAGTTGAGGCACCCCATGACTGACCGCCCCGACATCGTCATCGTGATGACCGATGAGGAACGCGCGATCCCCCCGTACGAGCCGCTCGACGTCCTGGACTGGCGGCAGCGCACGCTGACCGGCCAACGCTGGTTCGACGAGCACGGCGTCAGCTTCACCCGGCACTACACCGGATCGCTGGCCTGCGTGCCGAGCCGGCCCACCATCTTCACCGGGCACTACCCGGACCTGCACGGCGTCACCCAGACCGATGGCATCGGCAAGGTCTACGACGACTCCAGGATGCGCTGGCTGCGCCCCGGTGAGGTGCCGACTCTGGGCAACTGGTTTCGGGCCATCGGCTACGACACCCACTACGACGGCAAATGGCACATCTCGCATGCCGACCTGACCGATCCGGATACCGGGCGCGTGCTGGCGACCAATGACGCCGACGGCGAGGTCGACGAGGCCGCCGTCCGGCACTACTTGGATGCCGACCCGCTGGCACCGTACGGCTTCTCCGGATGGGTCGGCCCGGAACCGCACGGTGCCGGGTTGGCCAACTGCGGACTGCGCCGCGACCCGCTGATCGCCAACCGGGTGGTGGCCTGGCTCGAGGACCGCTACGCACGGCGCCGCGCCGGCGATCCGGACGCGCTGCGGCCGTTTCTGTTGGTGGCCAGCTTCGTCAACCCGCACGACATCGTGCTGTTTCCCACCTGGGCGCTGCGCAGTCCGCTCAAACCGTCACCGCTGGACCCGCCGCACATCCCGCCCGCGCCCACCGCCGACGAGGATCTGAACACCAAACCCGCCGCCCAGATCGCCTTCCGGGAGGCCTACTACTCCGGCTACGGCCCGGCCGCGGCGATCCAGCAGGTCTACGACCGCTTCGGCCAGCGCTACCGCGACCTGTACTACCGGTTGCACGCCGAAGTCGACGGCCCGGTCGACCGGGTTCGGCGCGCGGTCAGCGCGGGCGGCGACGACGCGGTGCTGGTTCGCACCGCGGACCACGGCGACCTGCTGGGTGCACACGGCGGACTGCACCAGAAGTGGTTCAACCTCTACGACGAGGCCACCCGGGTGCCCTTCACCATTGCGCGGGTCGGCCACGGCGCCACCGAACCGCGAGTGGTGGACGCACCGACCTCGCATGTCGATCTGGTGCCGACTCTGCTCGGTGCCGCCGGCGCCGATGTCGAGGCCGTCGCCGAAACCCTGCGCGAGACGTTCTCGGAGGTCCATCCGCTACCGGGTCGCAACCTGATGGCGGTGGTCGACGGGGCACCGGCCGACGATGACCGCGCGGTTTACCTGATGACCCGCGACAATATGCTCGAAGGCGACTCCGGAGCATCCGGCCTGGGCCGGCAACTCAGGCAGACCTCCAATCCCCCTGCGCCGCTGAGGATCCGGATCCCGGCGCATACGGCCGCCAACTTCGAGGGCCTGGTGACCCGCGTCGACGGGCGCACCGCGCGCGGCGGTGAGGGCCACCTGTGGAAACTCGTCCGCAGCTTCGACGACCCGTCGACCTGGACCGAACCCGGGGTACGGCACCTGGCGGCCAACGGTCTGGGCGGCGATGTCTACCGGACCAGCCCGCTGGACGACCAGTGGGAGCTCTACGACCTGACCGCCGACCCGGCCGAGGCCGACAACCGGTGGGACGACGAAGGCCTGCACGATCTCCGGCAGCATCTGCGGATGCAGCTCAAGGACGCGCGGGCGACGTCGGTCCCCGAGCGCAACAACCCGTGGCCGTACGCCTCCCGGCACCCCGGCCGGCACCCCGGCCGGCACTGACCTACAGCGGAACCTCCGGCAGCGGCCGGGCGCATACGGCGCGGGCACCCTGGGCGGACATGCCGAACATCCGCAGCAGATCCTCGGTCACCGCGTCGGCCGTCGCACCGCCGTCGCGGTCGGAATCGGACTGCAGCAGCGCACCCATACCGAGCAGGATTCCGGCGGAGGTGGCCAGCGCAAGCTCGGGATCGGCGAGGTGAAAACGGCCGGCGGCGACCGCGGCCTTGATATCGCGCAACGCCCGCGGCGCCAGTCCGCGATCCGAGGTCATCAGTGCCCCCCAGTTGGCGAGCAGGATCCGGCTCTCGTCGGGGCGACGGCGAAAGAAGCGGCCGGTCAGCCGGAAGCTGGCGGCGAAGATCTCCGCCGGATCATCCATCTGGGCGGTGAGGATGTCGAGCAGCGCGCCGTAGGAGTCCAGCACATCGGCGACGGCCGCCTCGAACAGTTGTTCCTTGCTGTCGAAGTGGTTGTAGAAGGAGCCCATGCCGACATCGGCGAGCTGGGTGATCTCCAGAACCGGGACGTTGAGCCGGCCCTGGGCGATCAGCGTCTGCGCGGCCCCGATCAACGCTGTACGGGTGCGCTGTTTGCGCCGCTCGAGCCGGTTGACCGGGACGTCGGTGGCATCGGTCGTGGTGGCCACCCGACGAGCCTAGATCACAACTGATGGTTTCGTCAGGAAGGCGGTCGGCCAGCCCATCCCGGGCCACCGTCATCCACTAACCTGGAGGGACCCGCCAATCGCATCGGAAAGCCATGACGACAACTGCCGCAGCGCCCCCGAAGACCACCTACGCCCCGCTCGAGCTGTTCGACACCGACCGGTTGCTCGACGACGATGAGCGCGATATCGCCGCGACCGTCCGCCGGTTCGTCGACACCCGGCTGCGGCCAAATGTCGCAGACTGGTTCGAATCCTCCACCCTGCCCAAGGAACTCGCCAAGGAGTTCGGCGGCCTCGGGCTGATGGGGATGCACCTGGACGGCTACGGCTGCGCCGGCACCAACGCCGTCAGCTACGGGCTGGCCTGCATGGAACTGGAGGCCGGCGACAGCGGGTTCCGCAGCTTCGTCTCAGTGCAGGGATCGCTGTCGATGTTCTCGATCCACCACTACGGCTCGGAGGAACAGAAGCAGCAGTGGCTGCCCAGGCTGGCCGCCGGCGATGCCATCGGCTGCTTCGGCCTGACCGAGGCCGACTTCGGCTCGAACCCCGCCGGGATGCGAACCCGGGCCCGGCGCGACGGCCCCGGGGATAATCCAGACTGGGTGATCAACGGCACCAAGATGTGGATCACCAACGGCAACCTCGCCGATGTCGCCACCATCTGGGCGCAGACCGACGACGGCATCCGGGGCTTCCTGGTGCCCACCGACACACCGGGTTTCACCGCCAACGTGATCCACAAGAAGCTCTCCCTGCGGGCCTCGGTGACGTCGGAACTGGTACTCGACAACGTCCGGGTGCCCGGCTCGGCGCAACTGCCCGGGGCACGAGGCCTCGGCGCCCCGCTGTCATGCCTGAACGAGGCCCGCTTCGGCATAGTCTTCGGCGCGATGGGCGCGGCCCGGGACAGCCTGGAGACCACCCTGGCCTACACCGCTAACCGCGACGTTTTCGACCGGCCGCTGTCCAGCTTTCAGCTGACTCAGGAGAAGTTGGCCAATATGACACTCGAACTCGGTAAGGGTGTGTTGCTGGCCATCCACCTGGGCCGGATCAAGGACGCCGGGGGCGTGCGGGCCGAGCAGGTGAGCCTGGGCAAGCTCAACAATGTCCGCGAGGCACTGGCGATCGCCCGGGAATGCCGAACCCTGTTGGGCGGCAGCGGGATCACACTGGAGTACTCGCCACTACGGCACGCCAACAATCTGGAATCGGTGCTCACCTATGAGGGCACCTCGGAGATGCACATGCTGTCCATCGGGCGGGCCCTGACCGGGCACGCCGCGTTCCGCTGAGATGACGGCGGTATCGCTGCGCCAGCTCATCGGGGGCCGTTGGCGCCCCGGCGCCGGCGACGGACTTCGCAGTTTCAGCCCGACCCACCCGAACCTCGTCGTCGCCGAGGGAAATTCGGCGACCATCGCCGATGTCGACGAGGCTGTCGATGCCGCCGCGGCGGCCCTGCCCGGCTGGTCCGGCACCCCGATCCACCAGCGGGGCGCCGTGCTGGCCACCGCGGCGGCAATCGTCGAGCACAATGCCGACGAGTGGGGACTGGAACTGACGGCCGAGGAGGGAAAGACCCGGGCCGAGGGCGTCGCCGAGGTCCGCCGGGCAGCCCAGATCCTGCGCTACTACGCCGCGGAGGGCGATCGGCAGGCCGGCGAGATCTACGCTTCGCCGCGGGCCGGTGAGCAGATCCTGCTCACCCGCAAACCGGTGGGAGTGGTCGGCGTCGTCACGCCGTTCAACTTCCCGATCGCCATCCCGGCCTGGAAGATCGCACCGGCCCTGGTCTACGGCAACACCGTCGTCTGGAAGCCCGCCAGCACCGTGCCTCTGCTGGCCGTGCGTCTCGCCGAGGCGCTGAGCACGGCCGGACTGCCGGCCGGGGTGCTCAACCTGCTGATCGGCCCGGCCGCGATCGGCGATGCCCTGACCACCCAGGCCGGTATCGACGCCATCACGTTCACCGGGTCCACCGCGGTGGGCCGCAGGATCGCCTCGGCCGCGGCCGGCCGCGGTGTGCCGGTGCAGGCCGAGATGGGCGGCAAGAACGCCGCCGTGGTGCTCGACGACGCCGACTTCGACCTCGCCGTCGAGCAGGTGATGCTGGGCGCGTTCCGGTCCAGTGGCCAGAAGTGCACCGCCACATCGCGATTGGTGCTGACCGAGGCCATCGCCGACCGCTTCCTGGATGCGCTGATCGCCCAGGCCAACGCGTGGAAGGTCGGCGACCCGGCCGACGCACGGACCCAGATGGGCCCGGTGATCAGTGCCTCGGCGCAGCGCACGATCACCACCGGCATCGACACCGCCCGGGTCCAGGGCGCGGCGGTACTGGCCGGCGGCGGGGGCTACAGCGACGGCCCACTGGCCGAGGGGCACTTCCTGGCACCGACCGTCGTCGAACTCAACGGGCCGGCAGAGGTCTGGGAACGCGAGTTGTTCGGCCCGGTGCTGGCGGTCCGGCGGGCCGGTGACGCCGAGGAGGCCTTCGCCCTGGCCAACGACAGCGAGTTCGGACTTTCGGCGGCGGTGTTCACCCAGGACCTCACCCGGGCACTGCAGGCGGTCCAATGCATCGATGTCGGGGTCTTGCACATCAACTCCGAATCGGCCGGGGCCGACCCGCATGTCCCGTTCGGCGGCACCCGCAAGAGCGGTCTGGGACCCAAGGAGCAGGGCACCGCGGCGCGGGAGTTCTTCACCCACACCACGACTGTCTATCTGCGGGGCGGGGAGCCCCAATCCAATCTGCGGGGCGGGGAGCCCCAATCCAACCTACGAGGCGGGGAGCCCCAATCGTGACTACCGAACCACTGCGCGCGGTCGAGTTCTACTGGCGCCCCGGCTGCCCGTTCTGCGTCGCCCTGCGGGGACGACTGCGCCGGCGCGGGATCCCGATCGAGCCGGTGAACATCTGGGAGGACCCGGACGATTCGGAGTTGATGTGCAAGACCCCGACATCGATGCATTGGACCGCCTGCAGTGCCCGGGTGAGGTCCTGGGTGAACACCGCCGCCGAAAGTCCGAACTCGCTGTCGTT
>JBFYOR010000437.1:0-2899 GCA_041303695.1 Mycobacterium sp.
GAGCCAGCCCGGACACCGCATCCAGGCAGGCCTGCCAGTCCCGCCCGACACCGTCATGCACCGTGAACTGCACGTCGCTAATCTCGCCAGGCTCCCACCGCGGATATCGCCACCGGCCCTCGTCGACCGCGCGCAGGCGCAGGTCCGGACAGCCCAGCGCATGGTGGCGCAATTCGGCGACGGCCGCGTCGACGTCGCCGGGCCTGCCGTCGAATGCGTACAGCAGGAACTGATCGTTGGGGACCTTCGCCGAGAGCCAGAACAGCTGCGCGTCCACGGCAGCCATTGCTCGCATTCCCGGTGGAACCTCAAGCCCTGAGGAAGTCGACGATCCGACGCCCGACCTCGTCGGGTTGTTCGAGTTGCAGGAAGTGCCCGGCATGCGATACGACGGCGACCTCGCTGCCGGCGGGCAGCCCGGCGCGGACGTACGGGGTGAATTGCGCTGTCATACAACCATCGTCGGCCCCGTGCAGATAGAGCGTCGGCACCCGCGGTGGCTCGGTCCACCACCGGTGAAGTTCGGCGTAGCGGGCCGGCGGCCGGTAATTTCGCAGCGTCGCCCGATAGGGGCCGAGCGCAGCCCGCCAGCGGTCCGGTGCCCCGATGGCGGCGTCGACGTGGCGCAGATCCTCGGCGGCCGCATACCCGGGCGACCAGCGTCGCCACAGCAGCGGCACGATCCACGACTCGGAGCGCTCCGGTGCGAACGGAAGCTGGAAATAGCCCATATACCAGCTACGCAGCAGCTGGCGCGGGATCAGCCGAAGTACCTTGCCGCTGCGGGTACGCAACGTCGACGACGGTGGCACCGACATCACCACTGCCCTACGGAACGGGCTGTCCGGCATCGCGGCCAGGCCGGTCGCCGCGACCGCACCCCAGTCGTGACCGATCACCACGTCATCGGGTCCCGGATTGCTGGCCGCATGGACTTGCAGGGCGTCGTCCATCAGCGCACCGAGGTGGTAGGCCCGGTCGGTCGGCAGCGAGGACGGAACATACCCGCGCATGAACGGCGCGATCACCCGGTAGCCGGCGGCCACCAGATGCGGCGCCAGCTTGCGGAAGCCGTAGGCGGTGTCCGGAAATCCGTGCAGGCACAGCGCAATCGGGCCTTCGGCGGGCCCCCACGTCAGTGCGCGCAATTGCACCGTCGGCGCGGTGACGTCGATCCAGCGCGGTTCGGGCATCGCAGTCCCCCTTATCCGGTCACGCTCATATGGGCTCGAAGCCGGAGATCAGCCAGCGCCCGTCCACGCGCTCCATACTGACCCGAACGCTGGACTTGGACTGGAGCGGGGCTTGTTTTCCGACCGTCGTGGTCTGGTCGACGTAGGCCAGCACAACGACCCGATCGCTGCGTGCCGACACCACCGCTGCCGCCGGCACCTGCGCCGCGGCCGCGACGCCCTGCTGTTTGGCGTTGGGTACCACCACGGTCTTGATCAGCTGGGTGTAGTCCTCCAGGAACTTTCCGGTCAACCGGTCCTGGGCGGCGGCGCCGAGATCTTTTTCGGCGGTAGCGGGCTGGTAGCTGAGGATGGCGACGATCGAGTCACGGGCGACCGCCACGGCTTCATTGCCGGCCTGCTCGGCAGCGCGCCGTTCGGAGCCGTCCCAGAACAACCACGCCGAGGCAGCGACGAGCACAGTCGCCAGGATCGCCGAGGCGAGGCGGCGAAGCCGTTCGCGGTTGATGGCGATCACGGGATGAACTCCACTGCCGAGACCTTGAACGCCCCACCGTCCCGGACAACGCTGACCCGGGTGCGCCAGCCCTTGGGTTGCTGCTCGGGGGCCCCGCGATTGGACGTCATCACGACCATCGCCACCAGAACCTTGCCCAGGTCACCGTCGATGGATTCGAACCCGGCCTCGACGACGGTGCCGACCGATGTCGACGCCGCCTTGCGGGCGGCATCCTTGAAGGACTCCGCGCGCTGGGCGAAGTCGTCGCGGAACTTCCCGGTCGAGGTATCCAGGATGCGCTGCACGTCGTCGTCTACTCGTTCGTGGTCGACGGTGGTCAGCGCCAGGACGCCGTCGCGGCCGGCCTGAACCATGGACTCGCGCAACTGCTCGCCGCGGCGGGCCTGGACATCACGCCAGCCGAAGAAGCCGGTGAGCACCACCAGTGCGGCCAGGGCGACGACCATCCCGCGGCGCGCCCGCCCCTTCGAGGACTGCACCTCGCTGGCAGGATCTCCGGCGAGGCCGTCGGCGACATCGTCGGCCTGATCGGCCTCGTCGGCCATGTCGGCTCCTCTGCACCCGGCGCGGACGGTGCCCGCACTGGGCCGCAAGGCTACCGCCCGGTTCATTCACTACAGAGCCCGCCGGTAACGTGCAAAGCACAGTTGACCGCAAAGGAGTCGCCGGTGAGCGTGGCAACCGTGGAGTTCCGCAGCGACGACGACCTGACCCTGGTGGCTGACGAGTGGAACCGCGGTGTCGCCGACCCCGAGCGTCCCACCATCCTCATGTTGCACGGTGGCGGCCAGAATCGGCTGTCCTGGAAGAACACCGGGCAGGTGCTGGCCGATAGCGGCTTCCACGTCGTCGCACTCGACGCCCGCGGCCACGGCGACAGCGACCGGGCGCCCAATGGCGAGTACGCGCTGCACCGACTGGTCCGGGACGCGGCCGCCGTGGTGACCCAGATCGGCCGGCCGGTGGCCCTGATCGGGGCCAGCATGGGCGGGATGACCGGGATTCTGCTTGCTCAGCAACTGGGTCCACAGTCGGTGACCAAGCTCGTCCTGGTCGACGTGGTGCCGCGATTCGAACAGGCGGGCACCTCCCGCATCGTCGACTTCATGTCGCGGCATGTGCACGGGTTCGACACCCTCGAACAGGCCGCCGATGCGATCGCCGACTACCTGCCGCACCGCAAACG
>JBFYOR010000438.1:0-3269 GCA_041303695.1 Mycobacterium sp.
GCAGGGCGGTTACGGCGGCTACTCCCAGCCCGCCCAACCCGCCGTACCGGCCCCGACCGAGTACCCGGCGGCCGGCCAAGCCGTCACCCTGCAGCTCGACGACGGCAGCGGCCGCACGTACCCGCTGCGCGAGGGCGCGAACGTGATCGGCCGTGGCCAGGATGCCCAATTCCGGCTACCGGATACCGGCGTCTCCCGCCGGCACGTGGAGATCCGGTGGGACGGTCAGGTCGCGCTGTTGCAGGACCTGAACTCGACCAACGGGACGACGGTCAACAATGCGCCGGTGCAGGAATGGCAGCTCGCCGATGGCGATGTCATCCGGGTCGGGCACTCCGAGATCGTCGTTCGGGTCCACTGAGGCCGGGACTGGGGCCAGACCGGCGGGAGCCGGGCCCGGTGGCTTCACCCTCGCGCGGGCGGGCGTCCAAGTATCCTGTGACGTTGCCGAAGTCGGCTGCGTTGACGACAGGAGTACGGAGGGGCGTTGGATGCAGGGATTAGTGCTGCAACTGACCCGCGCCGGTTTCCTGCTGCTGCTGTGGCTGTTCATCTGGTCGGTGCTGCGGGTGCTGCGCACCGACATCTACGCTCCCACCGGCGCGGTGATGGTGCGCCGCGGCCTGGCGCTGCGCGGGGGACGATCGCCGGGCCGGCAGAACCGCGCAGCGGCCCGCTACCTGGTGGTCACCGAGGGCGCACTGGCCGGCACCCGGATCAGTCTGGGATCTCAGCCGGTCCTGCTCGGCCGCGCCGATGACTCGACCCTGGTACTCACCGACGATTACGCCTCCACCCGGCACGCCCGGATCTCGCCGCGCGGGCCGGATTGGTTCGTCGAGGATCTCGGGTCCACCAACGGCACCTACCTGGACCGGTCGAAGGTCACCACGGCGGTGCGGGTTCCGATCGGCACTCCGGTTCACGTCGGCAAGACGGTAATCGAGTTGCGCCCGTGACCCTGGCCCTGCGCTATGCCGCACGCAGCGATCGCGGACTCGTCCGCGCCAACAACGAGGACTCGGTCTACGCCGGCGCACGCCTGCTGGCGCTCGCCGACGGCATGGGCGGGCATGCCGCAGGTGAGGTGGCCTCCCAACTGATGGTCGCCGCTCTAGCCCACCTTGATGACGACGAACCCGGCGGCGACCTACTCGGTAAACTCGAACATGCTGTGCACGAAGGTAATTCGGCGATCGCCGATCAGGTGGAACTGAATCCGGACCTCGACGGCATGGGCACGACGCTCACCGCGATCCTGTTCGCCGGCGACCGGCTGGGCATGGTCCACATCGGCGATTCGCGCGGCTACCTGCTGCGCGACGGCGAACTCGCCCAGATCACCAAGGACGACACGTTCGTCCAGACCCTCGTCGACGAGGGCCGGATCACCGCCGAGGAAGCGCACAGCCACCCACAACGGTCGCTGATCATGCGGGCGCTGACCGGGCACGAGGTCGAGCCGACGCTGATCATGCGCGAGGCCCGCGAGGGCGACCGGTACCTGCTGTGCTCGGACGGGCTGTCGGACCCGGTCAGTCACGAGACCATCCTGGAGGCGTTGAAGATTCCCGACGTCGCCGCCAGCGCCGACCGGCTCATCGAACTGGCCCTGCGCGGCGGGGGACCGGACAACGTCACCGTGGTGGTGGCCGATGTCGTCGACCACGACTACGCGGGCCAGACCCAGCCCATCATCGCCGGCGCGGTGTCCGGGGATGACGACCACAACATCGCCCCGCCCAACACCTCCGCCGGCCGGGCCGCGGCGATCGCGCCCCGTCAGCCCGTCGTGAAACGGGTCGTTCCCGAACCGGATCCGCCGCCGGCGCCGAGGTCCCGTAAGCGGATGGCCCTGGCCGCCGCACTGGTAGCGCTGCTGGCCCTGGCCGGGCTGGGCGTCGGGTCCAAGATCATCCGCAGCTATTACTACGTCAGCGCCGACGGCGACAGCGTGGCGATCATGCGCGGGATTCAGGGATCGATCCTGGGAGTGCGGTTGCAAAAGCCGTACCTGCTCGGCTGCGTGAACGACCGCGGCGAGCTGTCCCAGATCAGCTACGGTCAGCAGGACTCCGAACTCGGCTGCGAGTTGATGCGGCTGCAGGATCTACGGCCCTCCGAGCGGGCCCAGGTATCCGCGGGCCTGCCGGCTGGCAGCCTCGAGGACGCCATCGGCCAACTGCGTCAACTTGCCCAGGGATCGCTGCTGCCGATGTGCGCGCCGCCGGTCCCGACGCGGGCCGCGCCATCAGGTGCGCCGCGCAGCGGATCCGGCGCACCGGCCGCCCCCCCGACGTCATCGGCGTCGTCCTCGGGGATGCCCAAGCCGAGTCCGGCCACCGCGCTGCCCGCCCCGCAGCAAAAGCCGGGCACCGACTGCCGGGCACCGGCATGACGGGCCGGCGAGATCGCGCGTGACTACAGCGCCGCAGTCGCCGGTGCGGATCACCCCGCCGCTGCCCACCCGCCGCAACGCCGAACTGGCGCTGCTGTGTTTCGCGACCCTCATCACCGGGGTCGCCCTGCTGATCGTGGAGGCCAACCAGGAGCAGGGCATCCGCTGGGATCTGCTGAGTTACATGCTGGCGTTCCTCACCCTGTTCGTCTGCGCGCATCTGGCCATCCGCCGCTTCGCCCCGTTCGCCGACCCGCTGCTGCTGCCGGTCGTCGCGTTCCTCAACGGTCTGGGGCTGGTCCTCATCCACCGGCTGGATCTGGTGCCAGGGTCCGCCGAGGGCGGCCCCAGCGCCGAACAGCAGATGCTGTGGACGCTGGTCGGGGTCGGCGGCTTCTCCCTGGTGGTGATCTACCTCAAGGACCACCGGCAGTTGGCCCGCTACGACTACATCTGCGGAGCGATCGGGCTGGTGCTGTTGGCCATTCCCGCCCTGCTGCCGGCCAGCCTCTCGGAGACCAATGGCGCAAAGATCTGGATTCGGCTGCCGGGCTTCAGCATTCAGCCCGCTGAATTCTCCAAGATCCTGCTGCTGATCTTTTTCGCCGGGGTGCTGGTGGCCAAGCGCAATCTGTTCACCAGCGCCGGCCAGCACTTCCTGGGAATGGACCTGCCCCGCCCGCGTGACCTTGCCCCCCTGCTCGCGGCTTGGATCATTTCGGTGGGGGTGATGGTCTTCGAGAAGGACCTCGGCACCTCTCTGCTGCTCTATGCCTCGTTCCTGGTGATGGTCTACATCGCCACCGACCGCTTCAGTTGGGTGGTTATCGGGCTGAGTCTGTTCGCCGCGGGCTCGGTGGTCGCCTACCAC
>JBFYOR010000439.1:0-8833 GCA_041303695.1 Mycobacterium sp.
GCCCCGCGGACCGCCGACCCCGCGGGGCAGCTCCCGGCGGTCGGCCGGGGTCGTCACACTGCTGGGGGCGTCGGTACTCATCATGGCGATCGCCGTGGCCGCATCGTTTCGCCGCAAACCGGTTCCGGAAACCCCGGCCGACCGCCGGGAGCTGCCCCGCGGGGTCGGCGGTCCGCGGGCTCGGCCGCGTCGGCGGCTAGTGCTGATCGTGGTGGCTCTGGCCGCCGCGTGGCTGGGCGCTCTGGTGCTGGCATTCCTGCTGAGCACGGCACCGACCGAATTCGGGTTCCAGCCCAGGGCGACGGAACCGTCCGCTCCGAACGTCCCCGGGTCGACGGCACCCCCCACCGCGCCGCCGCAGCAGCAGCCGGAACCGGAACCGGACGGTCGGCTGCTGCGCTACCTGCAGCTGACGACCGTGGTGCTGGTGGCGATGACCCTCGTCGGCACGGTGGCGACCGCCGTTCGCCAGCAGCGCCGGAATCGGCCGCTGGCCCCGGACACCACCGCGGTTGACCCGGTCATTTCGGCACCAGGACCCGAACCCCTCGCCGTGGCAGCCGAGCGCGGACTGGCCGAGGTCGGTGATTTGAGCCGCGGCCCGCGCGAGGCCATCATCGCCTGCTACGCAGCCATGGAGGAGGCCCTCGCCAGCTCCCCGGGGGCGGCCCCGCAGGACTCCGACACCCCCTCCG
Organism: Mycobacterium sp.; assembly: GCA_041303695.1. Lineage (GTDB taxonomy): Bacteria > Actinomycetota > Actinomycetes > Mycobacteriales > Mycobacteriaceae > Mycobacterium. The sequence continues at coordinate 696 of JBFYOR010000439.1, forward strand.
AGGTGCTGGCACGGGCGGTCGGAAGCCGCGCGCTGCGCACCGGCAGCGCCACCACCCTGGTGGAGGTGTTCGCCGAAGCCAGGTTCAGCCGACACGTGATGACCGAAGGCCACCGGGAGATGGCCGAACGGGCGCTCCGCGCGGTCCTCGACGAGTTGCGGCAGCCGGCCCGATGACCGCCGCGACGACCCGGATCGTGGTAGCCGCCGGCTTCCTGCTGGTCCTGCTGATCGAGGCGACCGTCTTCGTCATCGACCGGCGGTGGGCGCTTCCGGTATCGGCCGCGGCGGTCGCGGTGTTCGCGATCGTCCTGCGCGACAGCTTCGTCGGGGTCCGGTCCGAGCGCCGCACCGAACCGGTTGCCGACGACGCCACCACGGCCATGCTGGGGTGGCAATCCCGGACCGAGGCGATGATCGGTTGGGCCGACGCCAGCCGCGCCAGTTGGGACCGCTATCTGCGGCCCCGGCTCGCCCGGGAGTTCATGCTGGCCACGCGGATCAAGGAGCCGACAGCCCTGGCCGCCACCGGCCGGATGGTGTTCGGTGACGAACTCTGGCCGTGGGTCGATCCCAACAACGCTCCGCTGGGCGGCCGGGACGAACCCGGGCCGGGACGGGCGGCACTCGAGGAGATCTTGCGACGGCTGGAGGAAATATGACGACGCCAGCTGACACTGGAGCCAATGCCGGGGCCAATTCCGGGGACGGTTCGGGAGCCGGGTTAGCCGCCGCTGCCACCAAAGCGCTCTGCGAAGCCGTCCTCGACGAGGTCGAACGAGCGGTCGTCGGTAAACGCGCGGCACTGACGCTGATCCTGACCTCGGTGCTGGCCGGCGGCCATGTCCTGATCGAGGATCTGCCCGGGATGGGCAAGACGCTGATCGCGCGGTCGATGGCAATGGCACTGGGGCTGCGGTTCACCCGGGTGCAGTTCACCCCGGATCTGCTGCCCGCAGACCTGCTCGGATCGACCATCTACGACATGCGCTCGGGCCATTTCGAGTTCCGGCGCGGTCCGATCTTCACCAACCTGCTGATGGCCGACGAGATCAACCGCACCCCGCCCAAGACGCAGGCCGCGCTGCTGGAGGCGATGGCCGAACATCAGGTCAGCATCGATGGCGAAACCCACCGGCTACCTTCGCCGTTCGTCGTCATCGCCACCGACAACCCGATCGAGTTCGAGGGCACCTACCCGCTGCCGGAAGCCCAACTCGACCGGTTCGCGGTGAAGGTGACACTGAGCTACCTGTCGGAGGCCGACGAGGCGTCGATGTTGCGCCGGCGGCTGGAACGCGGATCGGCGGAGGTCCAGATCGGCGAGGTGGTGGACGCCGAGCAACTCGTGGCGATGCGGGAGTCGGTCGAGGGTGTCTCGGTGCACGAGGACGTCCTGCGGTACGTGATCTCGCTGGCCACGGCCACCCGCAGTCATCCGCAACTGGTCGTGGGCGCCAGTCCGCGCGCAGAGCTCGACCTGGTTCAGCTGGCCCGGGCCCGGGCCCTGCTCAGCGGTAGGGACTTCGTCCTGCCCGAGGATGTCAAGGCCCTGGCGGTACCGGCGTTGGGCCATCGGATCACCCTGCGGCCGGAGATGTGGGTCCGCAGCCTGCACGGCACCGATGTCGTGGAGCAGTTGCTCCGCCGGCTACCCGTACCTCGGGCGGCGGATCGGGCCTAGCGGATGGACGACTCCGGAAGCCAGCTCGATGCCCGCCGGGTTGATGCCCAATTGGTCTGGCGCACATCGGCTCTGGCTCAGTCGCTGTTCATCGGTGCGGCCGTCGCCCTGGCCGCTGCAATGCTGCCCGGCCGCTGGCAACTGATCGCCTTCGCCGCTCCGATGCTCGGCGTGCTGTCCGCACTCGGATGGCAGCGACTTCCGGCGACGCTGGGGGTGACGGCCAGTCCGGCCGCGCAGCGCTGCTTCGAGAAGGAGCAGGTCCGGGTCCTCGCCGCAGTGAGCACCGACCCGGACGGGGCAACGGTGAACCTCACGGTCACCGCGCCGCCCGGAATGCAGATCGACGTCGGCGACGAGGGTGACCCGGCGCGCCGGACGCTGGACGTCTGCGCGACGAGGTGGGGCCGCTATCCACTGACGGCCCATCTTGAGGTCATGGCCCCGGGCGGACTGCGCACCGCAACCGGCACGGTGGACATCGCCGATATCTTCGTCTTCCCACTCGCGGCGCCGCCCTCGACGGCGACTCCCAGGGCCGAACTTCCCGAACGCCTCGGCACCCACCTGACCCGTCACACCGGCCCCGGGGTGGAATACGCCGACATTCGTCCCTACGTGCCCGGTGACCAACTCCGGACGGTCAACTGGTCGGTGAGCGCCCGGCGCGGCAGCCTGCATGTCACCGAACGGCTCACCGACCGGTCCGTCGATGTGGTGGTGCTGGTCGACTCCGGTGCGCAACCCGCCGGACCGGCGACGGCGGATACCGCGAGAGCGGTTGAGGGCGCAGTTCAGGTGGTGCAGTCGGCGCTGCGCAACGGCGACCGCGCCGGCGTTGTCTGTCTAGGCGGCCGGCGTCCACAATGGCTCGGCCCTGATATCGGCCAGCGGCAGTTCTATCGGGTTCTCGACGCGGTGCTCGGGGTCAGCGGACGACCGGTGACCGGAACGCTGGCACCGCAGGCCGCCGTCCCGCCGGGGGCGGTCGTGGTGGCGTTCTCCACGCTGCTGGACACCGCCTTCGGGCTGGCTCTGGTCGACCTGCGCAGGCGCGGCCACGTTGTGGTCGTCGTCGACGTGCTGCAGGGTTACCCGCTCGGCGACGACGCCGACCCGCTGTTGCAGCGGATGTGGGCGCTGGAGCGCTCGGCGATGTGCCGGGATATGCGGGTGATGGGCGTCGAGGTGATCTCGTGGCCGGCCGATATCCCGCTGGATCATGCGATGCGGATGCTGCCCGAGAGCGGTCGGCGCGGCGGCCGGCGGCGATGATGCGCGGCGGTCAGCGCCCGGTCGCGGCGGTCTTCGCGACGTTGATGGTGCTCAGCGCGGCCTGGCCGGCCGGCCAGGCCGGGTTCGCCGCGGTGGCACCGGCGACCGCAGCGGTGCTGGCCGGGGTGTTCTTCCGACCGGCCGCACTCGGGGCGGTGCTGCTGACCGTGGCGGCGGCCGCACTGCTCGACGTCCCGCCGCTGTTCGCCGCCGGGTCCGGCCTGTCGGCGGCGGCGTACCTCGTCACCCGGCACGCCGCTGACCGGGGCGGGGTCGCAATCACCGTTCCTGCTGCGATCAGCCTGGTCGGCTTCACCGTTGTGGGGCTGATCGCCACCGTAGTGCCGCTGCATATCACCTGGGCGCCGCTGCTGGGGCCGGCCATCGTGGTGGCGATCCTGGTGGCGGTCGGCGGCCCGCTGCTGCGTCAGGTGCGCTCGGAACCCGCCCCGGCACCCGTGGCCGACCCCGATCCGCCTGCCTAGGGTACGAATAGCGGGTGCCCCGTCCCACCGTTCTGCTGTTGTCGACCTCGGACACCGACCTCATCACCGCCCGTGCCAGCGGCGCGGAATACCGATGGGCCAACCCAACCCGGCTTGGCCCCGGTGAACTCGACGGGCTGATCGACGGCGCTGCCGTGGTGGCGATCCGTGTGCTGGGGGGCTACCGGGCGCTACAGAGGACCATCGACGCCGCCCTCGCCAGCGGGGTACCGACCGTGGTGGTCAGCGGCGAACAGGCTCCCGACGCCGATCTGATGGAACGCTCCACTGCGCCCGCAGGCATCGCCCTGCAGACCCACGTCTATCTGGCCCAGGGCGGGGTGGCGAACCTGCGCCACCTGCATGCTTTCCTCTGCGACACCCTGCTGATGACCGGCTTTGGCTTTGCCGCACCGGCGGACACCCCGGCCTGGGGTGTGCTCGACCGGGCCTGCACCACGACGTCGGGTTGCCCCGGCTGTCCGGGAGGCACGGCCTGTTTCCCCGGGATGGATTCCGCGCGGGCCGCAGTGCCCGCCGACGCCCCCACCGTCGCGGTGCTCTACTACCGTGCTCAGCAACTGGCCGGCAACAACGCCTACGTCGAGGCGCTGTGCTGTGCGATCGAACGGGCCGGCGCGCGGCCGCTACCGGTGTACTGCACGTCGTTGCGCGCGCCTGAACCCGAACTGCTGGAGTTGCTGAGCGGGGTGGACGCGATGGTGGTCACCGTGCTGGCCGCCGGAGCGGCGGTGCCCGCGATGGTGACCGCCGGGGGAGACGACGACAGCTGGAACGTCAAACACCTTGCCGCCCTAGATATCCCGATCCTGCAGGGGCTGTGCCTGACGAGTTCGCGGGCCACCTGGGCCGCCAGCGACAATGGCCTGAGTCCCCGCGACGTCGCCACCCAGGTGGCGGTTCCGGAGTTCGACGGCCGCATCATCACGGTTCCGTTCTCGTTCAAGGAGATCGACGCCGAGGGCCTGATCTCCTATGTGCCCGAACCTGAACGGTGCGCGAGGGTCGCCGGCCTGGCCGTCAACTACGCGAGGCTGCGCCGGATCGCTGCCGCAGACAAGCGGGTGGCACTGGTGTTCTCGTCGTATCCCACCAAGTATTCCCGGATCGGCAACGCCGTCGGCCTGGACTCACCGGCCAGCATGCTGGCGCTGCTCAATGCATTGCGCGACAACGGCTATCGAATCGGCGATATTCCCGGTGTGGCGGCCGGTGACGGGGACGCCCTGATGCATGCGCTGATCGAGCGAGGCGGGCTGGACCCGGACTGGCTGACCGACTCGCAACTGGCCGAACGGGCGATCCGGATCCCGGCGGCGCATTATCGGACCTGGTTCGAGACGTTGCCCAGTGAACTGCGCGAGGCGATGGAGCGGCACTGGGGACCGCCGCCGGGTGATCTTTTCGTCGACCGCAGCCGCGATCCGGACGGCGAGATCGCTGTCGCCGCAATCCAATCCGACAATATCGTGATCCTGGTGCAACCGCCCCGCGGATTCGGCGAGAATCCGATCGCCATCTACCACGACCCGGACCTGCCGCCCAGCCACCACTACCTGGCCACCTACTTCTGGCTGCGGCACGGCTTCGGTGCTCATGCGGTGGTGCACATGGGCAAGCACGGCAACCTGGAGTGGCTGCCCGGCAAGACCGTCGGGATGTCGGCGAATTGCGGTCCCGACGCCGCCCTGGGCGATCTGCCGCTGATCTACCCGTTCCTGGTCAACGATCCCGGCGAGGGCACCCAGGCCAAACGTCGTGCGCACGCGACCATCGTGGATCACCTGATCCCGCCGATGGCCCGCGCCGAGAGTTACGGCGACACCGCGCGCCTGGAGCAACTGCTCGACGAACACGCCAACATCGCCGCGCTCGACCCGGCCAAACTGCCCGCGATCCGCCAGCAGATCTGGACTTTGATGAGCGCAGCCAAGATGGATCACGACCTCGGCCTGGCAGAACGCCCCGCCGACGACTCCTTCGACGACATGCTGCTGGGAGTCGACGGCTGGTTGTGCGAGATCAAGGACGTCCAGATCCGCGACGGCCTGCACGTGCTCGGTGCCGCCCCGACCGGTGCCGGCGAACTGGACATGGTTCTGTCGATCCTGCGGGCCCGGCAGCTTTTCGGCGGCGAGCAGAGCATGCCCGGCCTGCGCCAGGCCCTCGGGTTGGCCGAGGACGGTACCGATGACCGCGCAGGCGTCGATGAGGCCGAAGCGCAGGCCCGCGAACTGCTGGCCGGTCTACAGGCGGCCGGCTGGGACGCCGGGCGCGTCGACACGCTGACCGATGATGCGGGGGTGGCGCGGATCCTGCGCTTCGCCGCTACGGAGGTGGTGCCGCGACTGGCCGGGACCGCGGGGGAGATCACCCAGGTGCTGCGGGCGCTGGACGGCCACTACATCGCGGCGGGCCCGTCGGGATCGCCACTGCGCGGCCTGGTCAACGTGCTGCCCACCGGCCGCAACTTCTACTCCGTCGACCCCAAGGCGATGCCGTCGAAGCTGGCCTGGGAAACCGGCGTCGCGATGGCAGATTCACTGCTGGAGCGGTACCGCACCGATCACGACGAGTGGCCGAAATCGGTTGGCCTGTCGGTGTGGGGTACCTCGGCGATGCGCAACTCCGGCGATGACATCGCGGAGGTGCTTGCGCTGCTGGGGGTCCGGCCGATCTGGGACGACGCCTCCCGGCGCGTGGTCGATCTGGAGGTGATCGCACTCGACGAACTGGACCGGCCCCGCATCGACGTCACGGTGCGGATCTCCGGGTTCTTCCGGGACGCCTTCCCACATGTGGTCACCATGCTCGACGATGCGGTGCGACTGGTCTCCGGCCTCGACGAGCCGTCCGAGCAGAACTACGTCCGGGCCCACGTCCAGGCGGACCTGGAAATCCACGGCGATGAACGACGCTCTACCACAAGAATTTTCGGTTCCAAACCGGGAACCTACGGAGCTGGCCTGCTTCAGGTGATCGACAACCGCAACTGGCGCGACGATGCCGATCTGGCGCAGGTGTACACCACCTGGGGCGGGTTCGCCTACGGCCGCGACCTGGACGGCCGCCCGGCCGCCGAGGACATGTCCATGCAGTACCGCCGGATCGTGGTGGCGGCGAAGAACCTGGATTCCCGCGAACACGACATCGCCGACTCCGACGACTACTTCCAATACCACGGCGGCATGATCGCCACCGTGCGGGCGTTGACCGGCCAGGCCCCGACGGCCTACATCGGCGACAACACCCGCTTCGACTCGGTGCGCACCCGCACCCTGACCGAGGAGACCGCCCGGGTGTTCCGGGCGCGGGTGGTCAACCCGCGGTGGATGGCGGCGATGCGCCGGCACGGCTACAAGGGCGCCTTCGAGATGGCGGCCACCGTCGACTACCTGTTCGGCTATGACGCCACCGCGGGGGTGATGGCGGACTGGATGTACGAGCAACTCACCGCGCAATACGTGCTGGACCCGGAGAACCGCAAGTTCATGAACGAGTCCAACCCGTGGGCTCTGCACGGCATGTCGGAGCGACTGCTGGAGGCGGTGGGCCGCGGGATGTGGGAAAACCCAGACCCGGCAACCCTGGCGCAACTGCGCCAGGTGCTGCTCGAAACCGAGGGAGATCTGGAAGCCCGGTAGGTTGGTGGCATGGCTGTCACTTTCGACGACGTCTCCAAAGCTCAGTACGTGCTGCTCACCACCTTCACCAAGGACGGCCGGCCCAAGCCGACCCCGATCTGGATCGCCCGCGACGGCGACCGGGCGCTGGTGATCACCGAGAAGAACTCGTGGAAGGTCAAGCGGATCCGCAACACCCCACGGGTCACGCTGGCGATCTGCGATATGAAGGGCAAGGTCAAGAGCGACACCGTGGAAGCCGTCGCCACCGTCCTGCCCGCGTCCGAGACCGAAACCGTCTATCAGGCGATCAACCAGCGTTACGGGATCGTCGGGCGGATTTTCAACTTCTTCTCCAAGCTGCGCGGTGGGGCCAAGCGCACCGTCGGCCTGGAGATTCGCCCGGCCTGATCTGGTTCACACGACCAAAGCCCCGCCCCGCCCGGCTGAAGCCGGGGGTGGGACGGGGCTGGAGTCTGCCGGGGATCTCAGAACCAGATCATCGTCGGGTGTTCCTTTCAGTCGGTGCGGAGCATGTCTCTAGCGGCTGTGACGGACGCTAGTGTCGACGTGGGGGACGTAGACGTGCTGCTGGTGCTGCTGGTTCCAGATGACGTCGCTGAGATCGGCCTGCGCGGGTCCGGCAAGTCCCAGGGCGCCTGCGATCAAGCTGCCGGCGATGATGGTCGAGACTGTGAAACGCTTCATGGTGTGGCTCCTTAAGCCTTCGGGTTATTCGCTGCTGACCGGTAGGTCCGGCTGGCATGAGAACAACAATGCCGGGTGACGAGCGCACGCGGCATCGGGCGATTCATCGATTGCCTTGATGGTCCCGCCTCCTCCGATCGGAGGATGCCGACGCGGACGAACACGCGGACGTCACGAATCAGACAACCCGGAACCAGACCGGCCTTTAGTCCGTTGACAGGTCATGGTGATGCGACCGCTGCTGCGCTATGCCGCCCTCTACGCGCTCGTGGAGGCCGCGGCCGTGGTTTTCATGATCTGGGCCTTCGGCCTGGGCTGGACGCTGGTGATCGTTGCCGCCACC
>JBFYOR010000440.1:0-5054 GCA_041303695.1 Mycobacterium sp.
CGCCGTCATCCAATCGAAAGGCTCCGACGTGGGTCCGAACGGCAACGTGGCTGCGCGGGACAAGAGGAAACTCGAAAAGGTCGTCATCAGGTTCGCCGGGGATTCCGGCGACGGTATGCAACTGACCGGTGACCGGTTCACCTCCGAAGCCGCGCTGTTCGGCAATGACCTTGCCACGCAACCGAATTACCCCGCGGAGATCCGCGCGCCAGCAGGCACGCTGCCCGGTGTCTCGTCCTTTCAGATCCAGATCGCCGACTACGACATCCTGACCGCCGGCGACCGCCCGGACGTGCTCGTCGCGATGAACCCGGCCGCTCTGAAGGCCAACCTGGCCGATCTGCCTCGCGGCGGCACCGTGATCGCCAACTCCGATGAGTTCACCAAGCGCAACCTCGGCAAAGTCGGCTACGTGTCCAGCCCGCTGGACACCGGAGAACTGTCCGACTACGTCGTCCACGCCATCCCGATGACGACCCTGACCCTGGGCGCGGTGGAACCGATCGGCGCATCGAAGAAGGACGGCGAGCGCGCCAAGAACATGTTCGCCCTCGGATTGCTGTGCTGGATGTATGGCCGGCCGATCGAGCCCAGCGAGACCTTCATCCGGGAGAAGTTCGCCCGCAAGCCGCAGATCGCCGAGGCGAACGTGCTGGCGCTGCGGGCCGGCTGGAACTACGGCGAGACCACCGAGGCTTTCGCCACGACCTATGAGGTGGCACCGGCCAAGCTGGCGCCGGGGGAGTACCGCCAGATCTCCGGCAACACCGCGCTGGCCTACGGCATCATCGCCGCCGGGCAGCTCGCCGGGGTCCAGGTGCTGCTGGGCAGTTACCCGATCACCCCGGCCTCGGACATCCTGCATGAGCTGTCCAAGCACAAGAACTTCGACGTCATGACCTTCCAGGCCGAGGATGAGATCGCCGGTATCGGTGCGGCCCTCGGCGCGTCCTACGGCGGTGCGCTGGGTGTGACCAGCACCTCGGGCCCGGGTGTCGCGCTGAAGTCTGAGTTCATCGGGCTGGCGGTGATGACCGAACTGCCGCTGCTGATCGTCGACGTCCAGCGCGGCGGCCCCTCCACCGGGCTGCCGACCAAGACCGAGCAGGCCGATCTGCTGCAGGCGATGTTCGGCCGCAACGGCGAGTCGCCGGTGGCGGTACTGGCGCCCTGCACGCCGTCGGACTGCTTCGCCGTCGCGGTCGAGGCCGCGCGGATCGCGCTGACCTACCGCACCCCGGTGATCCTGCTGTCCGATGGAGCGATCGCCAACGGCTCGGAACCGTGGCGCATTCCCGACGTCGGCTCCTTCGCGCCGATCGAGACGTCGTTCGCCCAACCCGGTCAGGACTTCGCGCCGTATGTCCGCGACCCGCAGACCCTGGCCCGCCAGTTCGCGGTTCCGGGCACCCCGGGCCTGGAGCACCGTATCGGCGGCCTGGAGAAGGCCAACGGATCGGGCGATATCTCCTACGAGGGTGCCAATCACGATCTGATGGTTCGGCTGCGTCAGGCCAAGATCGATGGGATCGCGGTTCCCGATCTTGAGGTCGATGACCCGTCCGGCGACGCCGAACTACTGATGCTGGGCTGGGGCAGTTCGTTCGGCCCGATCGGCGAGGCGTGCCGGCGGGTGCGGCGCCGGGGTGTGAAGGTCGCCCACGCGCAGCTGCGCCACCTCAACCCGCTGCCGGCCAACCTCGGCGAGGTACTGGCCCGGTACCCGAAGGTAGTGCTACCGGAGATGAACCTCGGCCAGCTCGCGCTGCTGTTGCGCGGCCGGTTCCTGGTGGATGTGCAGTCGGTCACCAAGGTGGCCGGGATGGCGTTTCTTGCCGACGAACTCGAAGAGGTCATCGGGGCCGCACTGGATGGCACGCTGCGCGAACAGGAACTCGACAGAACGAGATTCGCGCGGCTGGCGGCAGCGACCGTGGGCGCCGGAGTCGACAATCAGACCAATGCAGGGGCGGGAGCCAACCCATGACTGATCTGATCGGAACCGACCTCGGACTGGCGGCGTCGAAGACCGCCGGCGTTCCGACCGCGGAGGTGGCGCAGAAGTCCAAGGACTTCACCAGCGATCAGGAGGTGCGTTGGTGCCCGGGTTGCGGCGACTACGTCATCCTCAACACGATCCGCAACTTCCTTCCCGAACTCGGCCTGCGCCGGGAGAACATCGCGTTCGTCAGCGGCATCGGTTGTTCCAGCCGGTTCCCCTACTACCTGGAGACCTACGGATTCCACTCCATCCACGGCCGCGCGCCGACCGTCGCGACCGGGCTGGCGCTGGCCCGACCGGATCTGTCGGTGTGGGTGGTCACCGGAGATGGCGATGCGCTGTCCATCGGCGGCAATCACCTGATCCACGCCCTGCGCCGCAATATGAACATCACCATCCTGCTGTTCAACAACCGCATCTACGGGCTGACCAAGGGGCAGTACTCGCCGACCTCGGAGGTCGGCAAGATCACCAAGTCGACGCCGATGGGGTCGCTGGATCACCCGTTCAACCCGGTGTCGGTGGCTCTGGGCGCCGAGGCGACATTCGTCGGCCGGGCGCTGGACTCCGACCGTAAGGGACTGTCCGAGGTGCTGCGGGCGGCCGCCGCCCACCGGGGCGCGGCATTGGTGGAGATCCTTCAGGACTGCCCGATCTTCAACGACGGCTCGTTCGACCTGCTGCGCAAGGATGGCGCCGAGGACCGGGTGATCAACGTCGCGCACGGGGAGCCGATCACCTTCGGCGCGGGCGGCGAGTACTGCGTCGTGCAGACCGGCTTCGGACTGGACGTGGCCAAGACCGCCGACGTCGCGGCCGGGCAGATCGTGGTGCACGACGCCCGGGCGGAGAATCCGGCCTACGCTTTCGCGCTGTCGCGGCTCAGCGAGCAGAGTCTCGAGCACACCGTGATGGGGATCTTCCGCCAGGTCAGCCGACCGGCCTACGATGACGCCGCACGCGAGCAGGTCGCCGCCGAGCGGGCGGCCCGGCCGCACGATCGGGCGGCCCTGCAGTCGCTACTGCGCGGCCGCGACACCTGGACCGTGGACTAGGCCGGTGCCGGCACGCCCCCCGCTGGCCGCCGTGGTGCTGGCCGGGGGTCAGTCGCGACGGATGGGCCGGGACAAGGCCACCATGGCGCACCCTCGGCAGCCCGATCTCAGCATGGTCGAGCACACCGTCGGCGTCCTTGCGCCGCGGTGCGCCCCGGTGTTCGTCGTCGCCGCCCCCGGTCAAGCGTTGCCGGCTCTGAATGCCCGGGTGCTGGCCGACGAGGTTCGGGGGGCCGGACCGCTGCGGGCGACCGGGCGGGGTTTGCGGGCGGCCGCCGAGGAGGGCCTGGAGCGGGCATTTGTCTGCGCTGTGGATATGCCGTATTTATCCGTCGACATCATCGACATTCTCGACGGTTACCAGGGAATTGACGTTGTTCTGCCGTGGGACGGCCGTGACCATTACCTGGCCGGCATTTACCGGACGGATCTTGCCGATCGCATCGATATCTTGGTTGCCGCCGGTCAGCGCAGCATGCGGGCGCTCGCCGACACCGTGCTCGCCGAACGCATCGTCGTCCCGCCGACCGGGGAGCTGACCAACCTCAACTCCGAGTCTGACCTGCGCTGACCCTCCGGCCGATGATGCAGGGCGGAATGAGATCAGCCTGTGATTGGTGTTATCAGTGTGTTCAAAGTTGCTAATGGGAATTACACCGCTGTGTGCCGGTTCACAAATAGGGTGTGATTTGGCTCACATAAGTGACGGGCCCGTCAGCCATCCGCTGCTGTCGGACACGCCGCCCTGACCTGCGACGGATCGTTAATAACCGCCGTTGTGATTGGTCCGTTATCTGAAATATATTCTTGCGTCATTCACGTGACTTGCCGCAATGCGCTGCGTACCGTCGTACCCGGACCTGGAAAAGGTCACACAATTCCAGATTAGGAACCCTGCGTGCGAGCGGGGGCCGGCCGAGCCGAAAGGCGGTCGTCCACCGCGGCGGTGCCAGACCGAGACGGCACCGCTCCAGAGCACGCTCGGCGAAAGGAAAAACTGTTGAAGAACCTGCGCAAGACGCTCGGAATGACCGCGATCGCCGGCGCGATGACCGTCGCCCCGTTCGCACTGGGCACCGGCACCGCTAACGCCGACAGCGTCAACTGGGACGCCATCGCCGTCTGCGAATCCGGCGGTAACTGGTCGATCAACACCGGAAACGGCTACTTCGGCGGCCTGCAGTTCTCGCCGAGCACCTGGTCGTCCAACGGCGGCTCGGGTATGCCGCATACCGCTTCCCGCTCGGAGCAGATCCGGATCGCGGAGAACGTTCTGCGTACGCAGGGCATCGGCGCGTGGCCGACCTGCGGTCGGCTGGGCTGACACCAGACGTCTGAACAACAAGGTGGCGCCGGAGCAATCCGGCGCCACCTTTTTTTCTTGCGAGTTGTGTGTCACGGCTGTAACACCTGCGCCCGACGGTGCGATCCACATCACAACCGCACGTAATCGCGGCCATGATCCGGAAGGGACACCCGTGACCACGATCCGCCGAATCCTCACTCTTGCCGCCCTCGCGTTGGGTCTGGCCCTCGGGGCCGTCGCGCTGGGCAGCGGGACGGCAGCTGCGGACACCAGCGTCAACTGGGACGCCATCGCCACGTGCGAGTCCGGCGGCAACTGGGCCATCAACACCGGCAACGGCTACTACGGCGGACTGCAGTTCTCACCCGCCACCTGGAAGTCCAACGGCGGCTCCGGTATGCCGCACCAGGCCTCCCGGGAGGAGCAGATCCGGGTCGCCGAGAACGTTCTGCGCACCCAGGGCATCGGCGCCTGGCCGACCTGCGGCCAGAAGGCCGGCACCCCGACCTTCGCCACCGCGGTCTCCAACCAGATCCCCGCCGCACCGGCCCCGGGACAGTGCCAGAGCGTGGGCCGCGGCCCGCTCGGCCTGGTGGACTGGGGTCAGGTGTGCCTGGCCTTCACCGATCCGGGCAAGGCATTCAGCACAGCGATCGGGCTCGGCTGAGCTGATCTCCCCGCGCCCGATCTG
>JBFYOR010000441.1:0-17023 GCA_041303695.1 Mycobacterium sp.
TGCTAGTCGATGGCCAGCAGCGGGAGGCCACCGGCGCCGAAGGGCGAGCTACCCGCTCGGGTGTTGCCCGGGGTGGCGACGATGGCCGAGTGGCCGCTCTTCTGGCATACCGACGACAGGCTGGAACCATTGCAGTTGAGATCGTTGTCGGCTGCGGCCAGCGGGGCGAAAGCGACGGCGGCCGCGATGGCGGCGCCGGCGGTGGCGAGCGGGGCGATGAACTTGGTGATCATTTGGGGGTTCCTTTCTTGATCTGACTCTCGGAATCCTCACCGGCGGTGAGGAATTGGCTTCCGATTGCCTGTTGCCTCGAGCCTATGCGGGGTGGGATGGGTACGTCACGTGCTTCATAGCAACCGCATATGATTCACGAGTTTCAATTCGGGGTTGACGTTATCTGCCGGCGTAACGGCACGAAAAAGGGCCGCGAGGGCGGGGTGCCCTCGCGGCCCGGGGTCGGGACCGGATTCTTCGTTTAGCCGAGCAGGGCTAAGACCGGGGGCGTGGGGCCGAAGGGCCAGTTGCCCGCCCGGGTGTTGCCCGGGGTGGCGATGATGGACGAGTGCCCGCTCTTCTGGCACAACGACGCCAGGCTGGAGCTCTTGCAGTTTGGGCTGTTGTCTGCCGCAGCGAGTGGGGCGAAGGCGAGCGCGGCTGCGAGTGCGGCGCCGGCGGCGGCGAGTGGGGCGATGGACCTGGCAATCATTGGTGGCTCCCTTTCATCTTCTGGTTCTCGGAATCCTCACCGGCGGTGAGGAATTGGGTTCCGATCGCCTGATAACTTCAGCCTAGGATGGTGAGCCGGGCAAGTCACGTGTCTCATGCCAACCACATATGGAATCACGATTTACAGTTCGCTGAAATGGGTCGGTGGTACCTCGGTCGGCTTGTGGCGCAGAGAAACGGCCGCGGGGGCGGGGTGCCCTCGCGGCCGTCCTGGGGTGTCGGGTTCGCCGTGGGTCGACGTGCCTAGTCGAGGACCCATTCGGACTCGTGGGTCATCAGCTACGCGGGCTTGGCGCGGACATACCAGGGAGTGGGTTGGTCGTTGATCGATCTGCGCTGCCGGTTCGATGCGGCAATTGCCGGCGACGGCTGCGCGACGTCCCCAAAGGTGCTGGCGACGGGCTCCACGGGTCGGGTTCCGCGGTCGCGGCAGCTGGCCACCAGTCGCTCGGTACGCGTCGTCCCCCTGGCGCCAGTTCGCAAGGGGTGTCCTGACATCGGAGTCGCGACGCTCTCGCGGGCGTCGATCGTGCCGGAATCGACCGTGACGGAATCGATCATGAGCACCCGCCCGCCGGAGGCTTCGTGCTGGCGCCGCCAGGCGTCAATGTACTCCTGAGCCGCATGGTCGACGAACTGTGTCGACATGACAAGTGTGACCGTGCTGTTGGCGGGGACTGACGACAGCGCCTGGTGCAGTCCGGGCAGGGACAGGCAGGTGCAGGATCCCTGAACCTGAACGAGCCAGTCGCCGTCATCGGTTTCTTCCGCGGTGATCCTCGCCTTCGACACCCGCCAGGTGGTCATCAGGATCGACAGCGCCAGGCCGAGCAATACACCTTCCAGCAGGTTGAGGAAGACCACGCCGGTGACGGTCACCAGATAGACCGCAATGTCCCCGTTGCGCCGCGCAGTGGCGATATGGGTCAGCTTTACCAACTGCACGCCGATGACAACCAGTAGGCCGGCCAGGGCGGCGGTGGGGATCTGCTCGACCAGTCCGGCGAACGGCAGGGCGAAGACCAGGACCCAGACTCCGTGAAGAATGCTGGAGGCCCGGGTTCGTGCACCCGCGGCGACGTTCGCGGAGCTGCGGACGATCACCCCGGTGATCGGCAGCCCGCCGATTGCCCCGGACACCATGTTGGCCGCGCCCTGGCCCACCAGTTCGCGGTCGAGGTTGCTGCGGGTGCGGCTCTGCATACGGTCGACCGCGACCGCCGTCAACAGGCTCTCCACGCTGGCGATCAGCGCCACAGTCAGCACACCAGCCGCGAAGGCCCCCCAGGCGCCGTCGGGCAGGCTGGGTAGTTGCAGAGCATCCACGAGGGAACCGTTGAGCGCGACGCGCGGCACATTGAGCGCCAGCGCCAGCGAGAACACGGTGGCAACGACGATGGCGACGAGCGGGCCGGGAACGAGCCGCGCCGCCCCGGGTGCCCAGCGCCAGCCGACCATGATCACGATGACGAGTGCCCCGAGGGCCATACTGGCGGGGTTTGCCTCAGCCAGATGAACGGGCAGGTGGACCAGGTTGTGCCATGCCGCGCTGTGGGATTCGCCGCCGAGCAGAACGTGAATCTGCTGAAGGGCAATGGTGATTCCGATGCCGGCCAGCATCGCGTGCACCACCATGGGGGATATCGCCAGGGCCGCCCGGCCCACTCGTGTGAGCCCGAAGACGATCTGAAGCAACCCGGCGCACACGGTGATCGCGCAGGTGATCGCCCAACCGAACTCGGCTATCAGGCCCGCGACGATGACTGTGAGGCCGGCCGCCGGACCGCTTACCTGCAGCGGAGAGCCGCCTAGTGCGCCGGCCACCACACCGCCGACGATGGCGGCGATCAGGCCGGCCAGTGCCGGGGCGCCCGATGCGACGGCGATCCCGAGTGACAGCGGCAAGGCCACCAGGAACACCACCAGGGAGGCGGGCAGGTCGTAGCGCAGTAGCGACGCAAAGGCTCCGCCCGGGGGGATCGGCGCTTGGCGTGATGTCAATTCGGACGACTGTCGCATGCGTGGGCTCCTATTTCCGTCGTACCGCGGATCGGGTGTTGCGAGCGGCTTGCGCTCGCGTCATAACAGCGATGCTAGAAACTGCGTGGACGGCCGCCAAGCAACCGTGGCGCATGCATAGAGAACCCATATTCGCCCGGCTGGAATTCGGTGTCTCTCATCGACAAAGCGATATGGGGATTGAGAAGAATGACAATCTGATGACAACACTGAAACAGACTGATAGTGCTACAGCGCAACAGATTTGGTCGCGGATGACGAGGAATAATTCCGGAAGTGATCCTCGCCACAATCCTCTACCGTCGGTTCTTCATGGGAGGCGATGTGAGCGTTGGGAATGGTCGCCGGCGAATCCGAAATCGCGGCTGCCGGCAAACCTATGAGACTCATATGGAATTCATGACAACGCACAATGGTTTCGACACAATCGGTATATGACAATGTTGTCCATGCCCCGCACACCAAGCCAGCGTCCGGCCATCCTCGGCCAGCTGCCGCGCATCACCCGGGCTGACGGGTCCCCGATCCGGGTGCTGCTCGTCGACGATGAACCGGCGCTGACCAATCTGCTGAAAATGGCCCTGCACTACGAGGGCTGGCAGATCGAGGTCGCGGGCGATGGCAAGGAGGCCATCGCTAAATACCACGAGTTCGGCCCGGACCTGCTGGTGCTCGACATCATGCTGCCCGATATCGACGGACTCCAGATCCTCAAGATGATCCGGGAGTCGGAGGGTTACACGCCCACCCTGTTCCTCACCGCGCGCGATTCGGTGCTCGACCGCGTCAACGGGCTCACGGCGGGGGCCGACGACTACCTGACCAAACCCTTCAGCCTGGAGGAACTGGTGGCGCGACTGCGCGGACTGCTGCGCAGGTCCAAGGCCATGGAGGCGCCGGGCGATGAGGTCCTCAAGGTGGGTGACCTGGTGCTCGACGGTGCCAGCCGGGAAGTCACCCGGGCCGGCGAGTCCATCCCGCTGACGGTGACCGAGTTCGAGTTGCTGCGATATCTGATGCGCAACCCGCGGCGTGCCATCGACCGGGCCGAGATTCTCGACCGGGTGTGGAACTACGACTTCGGCGGGCGCTCCAGCGTCGTGGACCTCTACGTCTCCTACCTCCGCCGCAAGATCGACACCGGACGGGAGCCCATGATTCACACCGTGCGCGGTGTGGGTTACATGCTGCGACCGCCGCAATGATTGCCCGGCTGCGGCGCCGGTCGCTGCGCCGGCAACTGGTGATCGGTGTCTCCGCCATTGTCAGTGCCGCGCTGATCGGTATCGGTGCGGTAGCGATCCTGAGCCTGCGCGACGAGGTGGTCAGCCTGTCCAACAGTCAGGTGGTCAACTCGCTCGCGGCCTTCAAGTACTCCTACGCCAAATCGCAGCAGGGCGAACTCACCGGCTTTCCCGGCCAGCCTCCCGGCACCGTCATCGCACTGCTGCGTGACGGGAGGCCGGTGTTCGGTGCGGCGTTCACCGACGGTGAGCCGGTCCCGGCCCCGGCTGACGCCCTGGCCGCGCTACGCGGGATCAATTGGGGCAGCGGTGATCCCATGACAGTCAGGCTGGGCACTCTCGGTCCGCACCAAGTCGGCAGCCATGACCTGGGGGATGGTGGACGCCTGGTGTCGGCGGTATCGCTGGAAACGGCGAACCGTACCCTGGCCCGCAACACGGTGATCGTCGTGGTCCTGGTCGTGCTCGCACTGCTGGCGACGGCGGCCGGCACGATCGTGCTGGTACGGCACGCGCTCAAGCCCTTGCGCAGGGTTGCCGCGATCGCCGGCCAGGTTGCGACGCTTCCGTTGGACGCCGCCGAGTACCGCATCACCGCGCGGGTCTCGGATCGCGACACCGACTCCGGAACCGAGGTCGGCATCGTCGGACACACCCTCAACCAGATGCTCGACAACGTCGACTCCGCTCTGACCAAGATGGCCGACTCCGACCGCCGGATCCGGGAGTTCCTCACCGACGCAAGCCATGAACTGCGCACGCCGCTGGCCGCGATTCTCGGCTACGCCGAACTCACCCGGCAGGAAAGCGAACTGCTGCCGCCGATGACGGAGTACGCCCTGACCCGGATCGAGGCCGAGGCGCACCGGATGTCGAACCTGGTGGGCGATCTGTTGTTGTTGTCCCGCCTCGATGAGGGTCAGGATCTCGAGGTTGCCGATGTCGATGTCTGCGATCTGGTGGCCGACGCGGTCAATGACGTCGCCGTCACCGCGCCGGATCACCGCTTCATCGCCGATCTTCCCGATCATCCGGTCTGGGTCCGCGGAGATCAGGTCCGACTGCAGCAGTTGGTCGCCAACCTGCTGTCCAACGCCCGGATGCACACCCCCGAGGGGGTGACGGTCACCGCCTCGGTCGGCTCCGCGGCCGACCCGGATGACGCGATGGTGGAGTTGACGATCAGTGACGACGGTCCGGGAATCCCGGAGTCGATCCTGCCGAACCTGTTCGGCAGGTTCGTGCGCGCCGATAAGGCACGGTCGCGCGAGATGGGTTCCAGCGGACTGGGTCTGGCCATCGTCGCCTCGATCGTCGATGCGCACGCCGGGACGGTGACCGCGGATTCGCAGCCCGGCCGGACGGCGTTCACGGTGCGGTTGCCGGCCGCCCCGGCCCGCGCCGGCGGGTAGCCGTTTCGGGGGTGCGAGCGCGACCGGTCGTGGCACTCGGCCGGTTTGGGTGCTAAAAACGCTGATGAAGGGCGGTAAACTCGCGGCGAGGCTTCAGGAGGTGTGCAGGATGGGAACTGCTGACGATCGTCGCTTTCAGGTGCTGCGGGCCATCGTCGCCGACTTCGTCGCGACCAAGGAGCCGATCGGCTCCAAAGCGCTCGTCGAGCGGCACCACCTCGGCGTCTCCAGTGCCACGGTGCGCAACGACATGGCGGTGCTCGAGGCGGAGGGTTACATCGCCCAGCCGCACACCAGCTCCGGCCGGGTCCCCACCGAGAAGGGCTATCGGGAGTTCGTCGACCGAATCCACGACGTCAAGCCGCTGTCGACCCCGGAGCGCCGCGCGATCCTGTCGTTCCTGGAGTCCGGTGTCGACCTCGACGACGTGCTCCGGCGCGCAGTGCGACTGCTGGCGCAGCTGACCCGGCAGGTGGCCGTCGTGCAGTACCCGACGCTGTCGGCGTCGACGGTGCGCCACCTCGAGGTGGTCGCCCTCACCCCGGCCCGGCTGCTGATGGTCGTCATCACCGACTCCGGCCGGGTCGATCAGCGGATTGTCGAGCTCGGTGACGCCATCGACGATCATCAGGTGGGTCAGCTTCGGGATCTGCTCAGCCAGGCGCTGGAGGGTAAGCGGCTGTCGGCGGCCTCGGTGGCGGTCGCCGACCTGGCCGGTCGGCTCAACACCGGATCAGGTCAGGCCGGCAAGCTCGGCGACGCCGTCGGCCGCTCGGCGACGGTGCTGCTGGAATCGCTGGTCGAGCACACCGAGGAGCGGCTGCTGATGGGCGGCACCGCCAACCTCACCCGCAATACCGCCGACTTCGGCGGTTCGCTGCGTTCGGTCCTCGAGGCGCTGGAGGAACAGGTGGTGGTCCTGAGGCTGCTCGCCGCCCAGCAGGACGCCGGTAAGGTGACGGTGCGCATCGGCCACGAGACCGAAGCCGAACAGATGGCCGGCACGTCGGTGGTCACCACCACCTACGGCAGTGCGGGAACGGTCTATGGCGGCATGGGTGTGGTGGGTCCCACCCGGATGGACTATCCCGGGACAATGGCCAATGTCGCGGCGGTTGCGATGTATATCGGTGAGGTTCTCGGCAACCGCGCTGGCTGATCACCAGGGCTGGCACAGGCATCAGGAAGAGGTCAGGCGTGGCACGCGACTACTACGGGCTGCTGGGGTTGAGCAGGAACGCCAGCGATGCGGAGATCAAGCGCGCATACCGCAAGCTGGCGCGCGAACTTCACCCCGACGTCAACCCCGACGAACAAGCCCAGCACCGGTTCAAGGAGATCAGCGTCGCCTACGAGGTCCTGTCCGACCCGGAGAAGCGGCGCATCGTCGACCTCGGCGGTGATCCGCTGGCATCGGCGGGCGCGGGCAACGGGTTCGCCGGGTTCGGCGGCCTAGGCGATGTGTTCGAGGCGTTCTTCGGCGGGGGCGGCGGTTCGCGGGGCCCGATCGGACGGGTCCGTCCCGGATCGGACTCCCTGCTGCGGATGCGGTTGACGCTCAACGACTGCGCCACCGGGATCACCCGGCAGGTCACGGTCGATACCGCGGTGCTGTGCGACCTGTGCCAGGGCAGGGGCACCCATGCCGACTCCACGCCGGTCACCTGCGACATCTGCGGCGGCCGCGGCGAGGTCCAGAGCGTGCAGCGCTCGCTGCTCGGACAGGTGATGACATCGCGGCCCTGCCCCACCTGCGCCGGCGTCGGGGAGGTCATCCCGAACCCCTGCCAGCGCTGCGGCGGCGATGGCCGGGTGCGCGCGCGCCGGGACATCACGGTGAAGATCCCGGCGGGCGTCGCCGACGGGATGCGGGTGCGACTGGCGGCTCAGGGCGAAGTCGGGCCCGGCGGCGGCCCGGCCGGCGACCTCTATGTCGAAGTGCACGAGCAACCCCATGACATCTTCGTTCGGGACGGCGACGACCTGCACTGCACCATCTCGGTGCCGGTGGCCGACGCCGCGCTGGGGACCGCGGTCAGCGTCGAGGGGATCCTCGACGGCCCCATCGAGATCACCATCGCCCCTGGCACCCAGCCGGGGGCGGTGACGACCCTGCGTGGCCACGGTATGCCGCGACTGCGCTCGGAAGCGCGCGGCGACCTGTACGCCCATGTCGAGGTCGTGATTCCAACCAAACTTGACGACCGCACCAGGGAACTGCTGACCGAGATCAAAAGCCGCAGCGGCCAACAGGCCTCGGTGAAGTCCACCCGCACCGCCACCTCCCAGTCCGGCGGCGGGTTGTTCAGCCGGCTGCGGGAAACCTTCACCGGCCGCTGAGCTCGCGCGCCGCCCGCATCCATGGTCGCCACCCTGTTCTACGCCGAGACCATTCCGGCCGTCGGTGAGATCGCCCTCGTCGAGGGCGACGAGGGATTTCACGCCGCCACGGTGCGGCGGTTGCGATCCGGGGAGGCGCTGGTGCTCTCCGACGGTGCCGGAGCGGTCGCCGACTGCCTGGTCACCTCTGCCGACAAGCGCTCGCTGTCCGCGCGGGTGCTGGCCCGCAGGACCGCTGCGCGGCCCAGCCCGCCGGTAACCGTGGTGCAGGCCATCCCCAAGTCGGAGCGTTCCGAGCTGGCCGTCGAACTGGCCACCGAGGCCGGCGCCGACGGGTTCGTCGCGTGGCAGGCGGACCGCTGCGTGGCGCGGTGGGACGGCGACCGCGCGGACAAGGGCCTGCGACGCTGGCGCGCGGTCGCCCGTTCGGCGGCCCGGCAGTCCCGTCGAGCGTGGATCCCCGGTGTTGAGGGCCCGCTGTCCACCGCGGGCCTGTGTGGCTATATCGCCGGTCGGGTCACCGGCGGTGCCGTCGCCGTGGTGCTGCACGAGTCGGCCGACCGTCCGCTGGCCGAGCAGCCGCTGATCGGGGCCGAGTCGATCCTTGTGGTGGTCGGCCCGGAGGGCGGGATCAGCGACTCCGAACTCGACGCTTTGACGGCTGTCGGTGCCGTGCCGGTGCGACTCGGTCCGACCGTGCTGCGCACGTCCACGGCGGCCGCCGTCGCCCTCGGCGCGCTCGGCGTGCTGACCCCGAGGTGGGCGGTCGGCCCGCAAACAGGCTGATCGGTAGAATCCTTCCCAACGACCAAGAACGACGGACCCGAGAAAGCTAAGGCACCGAAGACCACGTGACGCCCCGCCAGACGACTGCTGCCACACAGGTACGCAGCAGCATGACGGTTCCGGCCGACCTCGTGATGGGCCTGCTGGGTTCCGCCGACGAGAACCTGCTCGCACTGGAAGCCGCCCTGGCGGCCGAGGTGCACGCCCGCGGCAACACCCTCACCATCTCCGGTTCCCCGGCGGATGTGGCACTGGCCGAGCGGGTCATCTCCGAACTGATCGCCATCGTGGCCGGTGGCCAGGCGCTTTCGCCAGACTCGGTGCGGCGAAGTGTGGCCATGGTGTCCGGCCAGGACAACACCTCCCCGGCCGAGGTGCTGACCCTGGACATCCTGTCCCGGCGCGGAAAGACCATCCGGCCCAAGACGCTCAACCAGAAGCGCTACGTCGACGCCATCGACACCAACACCATTGTCTTCGGCATCGGTCCGGCTGGTACCGGCAAGACCTACCTGGCGATGGCCAAAGCCGTTCAGGCGCTGCAGACCAAGCAGGTCACCCGCATCATCCTGACCCGTCCCGCGGTGGAAGCCGGTGAGCGCCTGGGCTTTCTGCCCGGCACCCTCAGCGAGAAGATCGACCCGTATCTGCGCCCGCTCTACGACGCATTGCACGACATGATGGATGCCGAGGCCATCCCCAAACTGATGGCCGCCGGTGTGATCGAGGTGGCACCTCTGGCGTACATGCGGGGCCGTAGCCTCAACGACTCGTTCATCATCCTCGACGAGGCGCAGAACACCACCGCCGAGCAGATGAAGATGTTCCTCACCCGGCTGGGTTTCGGCTCGAAAATCGTTGTGACGGGCGATATCACCCAGGTCGACCTGCCCGGCGGAGCCCAGTCCGGACTCCGTGCGGTGATGGACATCCTCGACGGCATCGACGATATCCACTTCTGCGAACTCACCAGCGCCGACGTGGTGCGCCACCGGTTGGTCTCCGACATCGTCGATGCCTACGCGCGGGCCGCACAGCAGCAGCCCGAGATCAATCGCGGCCGGCGCCGGTCACCGAGGCGGTAGGGCAGTCATGAGCATCGAGGTGTCCAACGAGTCCGGCCTGGACGTGTCCGAAGAGGAACTGATCAGCGTCGCGCGCTTCGTCATCCGCAAGATGGACGTCAACCCGTCCGCTGAGTTGTCCATGGTGCTGCTGGATCTGGGTGCGATGGCCGATCTGCACATGCGGTGGATGGATCTGCCGGGCCCCACCGACGTGATGAGCTTCCCGATGGACGAGCTCGAACCGGGTGGTCGGCCGGACGCGCCGGAGCCGGGCCCGTCGATGCTCGGCGATATCGTGCTCTGCCCGCAGTTCGCCGCCGATCAGGCCGCCGCAGCGGGTCACAGCCTGGGCCAGGAGCTCGCCCTTTTGACGGTGCACGGGGTGCTGCACCTGCTGGGTTACGACCATGCCGAGCCGGACGAGGAGAAGGAGATGTTCGCGCTTCAGCGTCGACTGCTCGAGGAGTGGGTCGCCGAGCAGGTCGACTCGTACCATAAGGACCGGCAGGCCGAGAAGGATCGGCGGCTTCTCGACAAGTCGCGGAATTTCGACAGTTGACCACGCTGGCGCCGCTGATCGGCGCGATCGCCCTTATTCTGCTCGGTGGACTGTTCTCGGCCATCGACGCCGCCATCAGCACCGTGTCGATGGCCCGGGTCGAGGAAATGGTGCGCGACGAGCGTCCGGGTGCGGTGCGCCTGGCGCGGGTGGTGACGGAGCGTCCGCGCTATATCAATCTCGTTGTGCTGCTGCGCATCGCGTGCGAAGCCACCGCCGCGGTGCTGATGGTGTCCTACCTCTACGACCATCTCGGACTCAAGTGGACACTGTTCGCCGCCGCGGCGATCATGACCATCGCCAGTTTCGTCGTGGTCGGCGTCGGCCCGCGGACCATAGGCCGGCAGAACGCCTACCCGATCGCGCTGGGGTCAGCCCTTCCGTTGCAGGCGATCTCGGTCCTGCTCACCCCGATCAGCCGGCTGTTGATCCTGCTGGGCAACGCGCTGACCCCCGGCCGCGGTTTCCGCAACGGCCCGTTCGCCTCCGAGATCGAGTTGCGCGAAGTGGTCGACCTCGCCCAGCAACGCGGAGTGGTCGCCGACGACGAGCGCAAGATGATCCAGTCGGTGTTCGAACTCGGCGACACCCCGGCCCGCGAGATCATGGTCCCGCGCACCGAGATGGTGTGGATCGAGAGCGATAAGAGCGCGGCCCAGGCCACCTCGCTGGCGGTCCGCAGCGGCCACTCCCGAATCCCGGTGATCGGCGACAACGTCGACGACATCCTCGGTGTCGTCTACCTCAAGGACCTGGTGCGTCGGACCTACTACTCCGCCAGTGCCGCCCGTGACATCACGGTGGCCGAGGTGATGCGTCCGGCGGTGTTCATCCCGGATTCCAAGGCCCTCGACGACCTGCTCAAGGAGATGCAAAGCGACCGCATCCACATGGCGCTGCTGGTCGACGAGTACGGCGCCACCGCCGGTCTGGTCACCATCGAGGACGTGCTGGAGGAGATCGTCGGCGAGATCGCCGATGAGTACGACACCGATGAGGTCGCCCCGGTGGAAGACCTGGGGGACAGGATGTTCCGGGTCTCGGCGCGGTTGCCCATCGAGGATGTCGGGGAGCTCTACGACATCGAGTTCAACGATGACCTCGACGTCGACACCATCGGCGGGCTGGTCGCGCTGGAACTGGGCCGGGTGCCACTGCCCGGCGCCGAGGTGGTGTCGCACGGGCTGCGACTGCGGGCCGAGGGCGATCCCGACCACCGCGGCCGGGTGCGGATCGGCACCGTCCTGGTGCGGCCCGTCGAACCCGAGGCCGACGAGGCGCACCCGTGAGCGAACCCGAGTTCCGATCCGGTTTCATCTGCCTGGTCGGCCGGCCCAACACCGGCAAGTCGACGCTGACCAATGCCCTGGTCGGCAGCAAGGTGGCGATCACCTCCAAGCGCCCGCAGACCACCCGGCACACCATCCGCGGCATCGTCCACCGCGAGAACTTCCAGATCGTGCTGGTCGACACCCCGGGGCTGCACCGGCCCCGCACGCTGCTGGGCAAGCGGCTCAACGACCTGGTGCGCGACACCTATTCCGAGGTCGACGTGATCTGCCTGTGCATCCCCGCCGACGAGGCGATCGGCCCGGGTGACCGCTGGATCTTTGAGCAGATCCGCGCCGTCGCCCCGAGGACAACCCTGGTCGTCCTCGTGACCAAGATCGACAAGGTCGCCAAGGACCGGGTCGCCGCCCAGTTGATGGCGGTCAGCGAGTTGGTCGGCGAGCATGCCGCGGCCATCGTGCCGGTCTCGGCCACCACCGGCGAGCAGGTGGACGTGCTGATCGATGTCCTGGTCGACCAGTTGGCGCCCGGCCCGGCGTTCTACCCCGACGGGGAGCTCACCGACGAGCCCGAAGAGGTGCTGATGGCCGAGTTCATCCGCGAGGCCGCACTGGAGGGTGTGCGCGATGAGATGCCGCACTCGCTGGCCGTGGTGATCGACGAGGTGAACCCGCGTGAGGGCCGCTCAGAGGAACAGGGCGAGATGATCGACGTGCACGCCATCCTCTATGTCGAGCGCGACAGCCAGAAGGGCATCGTGATCGGCAAGGGCGGTGCCCGGCTGCGGGAGGTGGGCACCACGGCACGGCACCAGATCGAGAAGCTGCTGGGCACCAAGGTCTATCTGGAACTGCGGGTCAAGGTCGCGAAGAACTGGCAGCAGGACCCGAAGCTTCTCGGCAGGCTCGGCTTTTAGGGTGTCAGTCGCCGATGATGTCGCGCTGCGGTGACAGACTGACCGGATGCGGCTGTATCGGGATCGGGCGGTCGTGCTGCGCCAGCACAAGCTCGGCGAGGCCGACCGCATCGTCACGCTGCTGACCCGCGAGCATGGGCTGGTCCGCGCGGTCGCCAAGGGTGTGCGCCGCACCCGCAGCAAGTTCGGGTCCCGGCTGGAGCCGTTCGCCCACATCGATGTCCAACTGCATCCCGGCCGCAACCTCGATATCGTCACGCAGGTCGTCTCGATCGACTCCTTCACCACCGACATCGTCTGTGACTACGGCCGCTACACGTGTGCCTGCGCCGTGCTGGAGACCGCCGAACGGCTGGCCGGCGAGGAGCGCGCGCCGGCCCCGGCGCTGCACCGGCTGACGGTCGGGGCGCTGCGGGCGGTCGCCGACGGCACCCGACCGCGTGAGCTGGTTCTCGACGCCTACCTGTTGCGCGCCATGGGTATCGCCGGGTGGGCCCCGTCGCTGACCGAGTGCGCGCGCTGCGCGGCCCCCGGCCCGCACCGCGCCTTCCACATCGCCGCCGGCGGCAGCGTGTGCATGCACTGCCGTCCGTCCGGATCGGCTACCCCGCCACAGGCCGTCGTGGACCTGATGGCGGCGCTGTATGAGGGGGACTGGGTGGCCGCGGAGTCGTCGTCGGCCTCACACCGCGGGCAGGCCAGTGGCCTGGTGGCCGCGCATCTGCAGTGGCATCTGGAACGTCAGCTGCGGACGTTGCCGCTGGTCGAACGTGTCCACTCCCAGCCCGCTACCGGAGGTTCGGAGATCTTCAGGCAGGATGTGCCCCATGGCGATGGACCGGGTGGCCAGCTCCTGGCGGGGGGCTGAGCGCAGGCGGAGGGAGCAGTATCCCCAGCTGCCCCCTGCGCCCGACGGCTACCCGATCTTCCCCGACACCTCCGCCTGGCCGGTGGTGTTCCCGGAGCTGCCGGTCACGCCGGAGGGCGGTCCGCGCCGGCCGCCGCAACACCCTTCAAAGGCGGCCCCGCCGCCGATCCCGGCCGACCAGCTGCCCCAGCACGTCGCGATCGTGATGGACGGTAACGGCCGGTGGGCCACTCAGCGCGGATTGAGTCGCACCGAGGGTCACAAGATGGGTGAGGCTGTTCTGATCGACATCACCTGTGGTGCAATCGAACTGGGCATCAAGCATTTGAGTGTCTATGCGTTCTCCACGGAGAACTGGAGGCGCAGCACCGACGAGGTGCGTTTCCTGATGGGCTTCAACCGCGAGGTGGTGCGACGGCGGCGGGAGAACCTCGACATCATGGGTGTGCGGATGCGGTGGGTCGGCTCCAGGGCGCGCATGTGGCGCAGCGTCATCAAGGAGTTCGATATCGCCGAGGAGATGACGGTCGACAACCGGGTCATCACCGTCAACTACTGCGTCAACTACGGCGGCCGCGCGGAGATCGCCGAAGCGGCGCGCAGCATCGCCCGCGAGGCCGCCGCGGGCCGGCTCGACCCGGAACGGGTGGGCGAGCGCACCATCACCGAGCATCTGCACCGGCCCGATATCCCCGATGTCGACCTGTTCATCCGGACCTCGGGGGAGCAGCGGGCGAGCAACTTCATGCTGTGGCAGGCGGCCTACGCCGAGTACGTCTTCCAGGACAAGCTCTGGCCCGACTATGACCGCCGCGATCTGTGGGCGGCATGTGAGGAGTACGTGCACCGCAACCGCCGTTTCGGCCGCGCCTGATGGCTCTCACTGATCGGCTGGGCGAGGTCCTGGCCGCCGTACTGTCCGTCGAAACCGAGGACGACGGCGCGCTGACCGTCCGGCACGACGGCACCGTCGCGTCGCTTCGGGTGGTCACGATTGCCGAGGGGCTGGAGATGGTGTCGCTGACCCAGATGCTGGCCTGGGATCTGCCGAACGACGCCGAGCTGTGTAAAAGCGTTGCCGCACTTGCTCACACGACGATGCTGGGGACGGTCACCATGGCCGAGCAGGCCGGTGGACAGGCAGAGGCTCAAGCGGATGTGATGTTGCGCTACAACTTCCCGGCCGGTGGCCTCGACGATCGGGCGTTGCAGACCCTGATGTTGATGGTGCTCGCCGGCGGGTCGGCGGCGCGGCGGGCGCTGGTCTAAGGCTTACAGCAGTCCGCGCAGGTGCCGAACAGTTCGATGGTGTGGGTCACATCGGTATACCCGTGCGCGGCGGCGACCTCGGCGGCCCACGCCTCCACCTCGCGGCCGCTGACCTCGACGGCGGATCCGCACTCGCGGCAGACCAGGTGGTGATGGTGGTGCGGCGCCGCGCACCGGCGGTAGACCGATTCGCCGTTGTCGGTGCGGACCATGTCGATCTGATCGGTGGCAGCCAGCGTCTGAAGCGTCCGGTAGACGGTGGTCAGCCCGATGTTCTCGCCGCGTCGGCGCAATTCGTCGTGCAGATCCTGAGCGGAGCGGAACTCTTCGACGGCGTCGAGCAATTCGATGATCGCCCCGCGCTGGCGGGTGGCACGCACGCCCGCGCCGGCCGCGCGTGGGCCGCTACTGGAAACCATTTCCACTTACGATTTCACGGGCGGTCATACATGTCAAAGACCGGCCCGCCATTCGCCTAGGCTGAACGGGGTTTGCCCTCAGCAGACACCGTGAGCAGACAGGAGTGCACCCCACTGTGGCGTCCGTCATCGATTCCGTCGTCAACCTGGCCAAGCGCCGTGGCCTGGTTTACCCCGCCGGCGAGATCTACGGCGGCACCCGTTCGGCGTGGGACTACGGACCGCTGGGTGTGGAACTGAAGGAGAACATCAAGCGGCAGTGGTGGCAGGCGGTCGTCACCGGCCGCGACGATGTCGTCGGCCTGGACTCGTCGATCATCCTGCCGCGCGAGGTGTGGGTCGCCTCCGGGCACGTCGAGGTGTTCAACGACCCGCTGGTGGAATGCCTGCAGTGCCACAAGCGGCACCGCCAGGACCATATGCAGGAGGCGTGGGCGGAGAAGAAGGCGCTCAAAGAAAAAACAGAAGTCGACCCCGAGTCGGTGCCGATGACCGACATCGTCTGCCCGGACTGCGGAACCAAGGGCCAGTGGACCGAGCCCCGTGAGTTCAACATGATGCTCAAGACCTACCTGGGACCCATCGAGAGTGAGGAGGGTCTGCACTACCTCCGGCCCGAGACCGCCCAGGGCATCTTCGTCAACTTCGCCAACGTGGTCACCACATCGCGCCGCAAGCCCCCGTTCGGGATCGGCCAGATCGGTAAGAGCTTCCGCAACGAGATCACTCCGGGCAACTTCATCTTCCGCACCCGGGAGTTCGAGCAGATGGAGATGGAGTTCTTCGTCGAACCCGACACCGCCAAGCAGTGGCACCAGTACTGGATCGACACCCGGCTGCAGTGGTACGTCGATCTCGGCATCAAGCGTGACAACCTCCGGCTCTACGAGCATCCGCTGGAGAAGCTCTCGCATTACTCGGCCGGAACCACCGACATCGAGTACAAGTTCGGTTTCCAGGGCAACCCCTGGGGTGAGCTCGAGGGCATCGCCAACCGCACCGATTTCGACCTGAAGACCCATTCGCAGCACTCCGGCACTGATCTGTCGTTCTACGACCAGGCGGCCGACACCCGCTTCATCCCCTACGTCATCGAACCCGCTGCGGGACTTACCCGTTCGTTCATGGCATTCCTGGTCGACGCCTATTCCGAGGATGAGGCGCCGAATGCCAAGGGCGGGGTCGACAAACGCACGGTGCTGCGACTGGACCCGCGGCTGGCACCGGTGAAGGCCGCGGTGCTGCCGCTGTCGCGGCATGCCGACCTGAGCCCGAAGGCCCGTGATCTCGCGGCCGAACTGCGCAGGAACTTCAACGTCGAATTCGACGACGCCGGGGCGATCGGCCGGCGCTACCGCCGCCAGGACGAGATCGGCACGCCGTTCTGCGTGACGGTCGATTTCGACACCCTTGAGGACCACGCGGTCACCGTGCGTGAGCGTGACGCGATGACCCAGGAGCGCGTCGGACTCGACGCAGTCGCGGGATACCTGGCGGCCCGGCTGATCGGCTGAGTCCGGGCGTTAGAACCGTCCGCCGCCGCCGAGCCATCCGCCGTCGCCGCCGCCCTGCGATCCGCCGTAGGTGGTCGATGTCCAGCCGCCGCCTCCGCCTCCGCCGCCGAACCCGCCGGTGAGGATGTTGCCCAGGATGATCCCGCCGATCATCGCCCCCATATCGGACTGTCCGCGGCCCTGGTAGCGCGCCTGGTATTCGCGCTGGCCGGCCTGCACATCGGAGTTGGCCAGTTGCTGGGCCTGGGCGGCCAGCATCGCCGCGCCGTTGGCGTGGGCGATCGCCTCGCTGATGTTGGTCTCCATCTTGGACTCGGCGGCACCGAGTTGCCGCACCGCCTCGTTGAGCCGGGTCCGGGCCTCGGGGCCGACGCTGCCGCGGCGGGTGTCGATGTAGTCCGACACCGAGCGCACCCGGGACTGGGCGGTGAACAGCGCCTGCTGGTAGGACTTGGCCAGGCGTTCGGCCGCCTCGCGCTCCTCGGCGACTCCTGCCAGCAGCCGGTCCAGGTCGGCGTCGGCCTGGGTCAGCCCGGTGAAGGCGCCCAGTGGGTCCGCCGCCCCGATGCTCTGGGCCGCGGCCACGGCTTTGAC
>JBFYOR010000442.1:0-3469 GCA_041303695.1 Mycobacterium sp.
GAACCGGCCCTGGTGGAGCGGGCACCCAGCGCCAGAGCCTTGGCGTTCATCTTCGCCACCGCGGTCTGGTAACCGCCGAGCATGTCGGCGAGCATGTTGGCGGCGTCATTGCCCGACACCATCAGCAGTCCGTCCAGCAGTTGTCGGGCGGTGTAGGCCTGACCGGGCACCAGGCCCACACACGAGCACTCGACGTCGGTGTTGGCCGCGGTCGCCCGGGCGGCGGCGTTCGGGTCGATCTGATCCAGCACGACCATGGCCAGCAGGGCCTTGATGGTGCTCGCCGGGGCGTAGTAGCCGTACGGATCCTTACCGCCCAGCATCTGCCCGGTGACCATGTCGGCAACCAGCCAGGATGCGGCCGGTCCGTCCGGCGGGGCCGCGGCGGCCGCTCCCACCGGGGGCTCCGCGACTGCCGCCGGCGCGGCGGCCAGTGCCAACATCGACGTCACCGCGACGTTCAGGCAGGCGCGACGAAGCCGACGGGGCAGGGCAGGCATGTCGCTGAGATTAGTGCGGTCAGACCGCGGTAAGGGCTCGGTGGGGTCTCCGATTGGTAGCGGGGGCCCGGGTTTGCGCCCCGACTTTCGCAGGTGCGCGTGTCGATATACGCTGCTGACGACGGAAATCGGTGCGAAACGTAACCATCAGGCAAGGGGATCAGCGTGATTATCAGGAAGTTGGCCGGAGTCGTCGCCGCCACCGCTATCGCCGTGGGCGCCGGTGCGGTCACCGCGACGCCGGCGTGGGCAGCCGACAACATCAAGGTTTTCGGTGAGCAGGAACGACTCAACGGACCGAACGGATTCCCGTACATCGGGTACGTCGTGAAGGACTTCGGCCCGAGCAACGATCCGGTGCCGCACAACGGCACGCTGTACTCCGCGAAGTTGTACGTCGATGGTTTCGGCGGTAACGCCAACCCGATGATCGAGCGGTTCGGCGCCCGTGCGAAGAAGGGTGCGTTCTATCCGTCCATTCGGGGCGCGTCGAATATGAACATGCTGTACTTCGACGTCGTCGGTCCGGTGCCGAACAGCGTCGTGTGGAACGACGGTATCCGCGACATCCTCGCGTGGGTCCCGGGCGAACTCCCGCTGGAAGGCTTCTGGGAAGCACCCCCGGCCCCGGAGCCGGCACCGATGCCGGAGCGGTCGATGGTCGTTCCCGAGTCCTCCGGCACGATGCCGGCAGAAGCGGGAGCGCCGACGGAGACGGATCCGGCCCTGGTCGCCACGCCGAACGACCTGGCCCAGCCCCCGTTTGAGCTCACCGAGGCCGAGGTCTCCTCGCCGGGCTTCAACCGGTAGGCACGTGACCGCGAGGGATTACAGCGCGGCGACCGACTGGGCCGGATTCTGGGCGAAACCCCAGTCCAGCAGGGTCGCCGCCTGATCCCAGTAGGTTGGTCCGCCCTCGCGGACCAGGCCGTACATCATCGCGACGACCAGTCGCCGGCCGTTGCGGTCCGCGGCGCCGACGAAGGTCTTGCGCGCGGCATTGGTGTAGCCGGTCTTGCCTCCGATTGCGCCGGGGTAGCGCGCCAGAAGTTCGTTCTGGCTGATCAACGGGCGCTCCCCGGACCCGGTCGGGAACACCGCCGTCGGTTGCGCGGTGATCTGGGCGAACACCGGGTTGGCCAGCGCGGCCCGGAAGATGGCCGCCAGGTCGTGCGGGGTCGTCCAGCCGGGGCCGCCGGGGCCGTCCAGTCCCGACGGGCTGGTTGCGTGGGTGTTGGTCGCCCCGATGGCGGCGGCCTTGGCATTCATCTTGTCGACCGCGATGTCATAGCCGCCCAGCATGTCGGCCAGGGTGTTGGCGGCGTCGTTGCCGGACACCAGCAGGGCGCCCTCGAGCAACTGACGCACGGTGTAGGTCTGGCCGGCTTTGACTCCGGCGCAGTTGCATTCGACCTGTGCGCTGGCCGGGGTGGCGACCACCGCCGAGTCCAGAGGCAGCTCATCGAGCGCGGTGAGGGCGAGCAGCACCTTGATGGTGCTGGCGGGTGGGTGCGCGCCGTACATGTCGCGACCGGCGAGCACCTGACCGGAGTTCAGATCGGCGATAATCCAGGCCGGTGCGGGGCCGTCGGGGATGGGTACCGAACCCACCGGCTGAATGCTCGGTTCCGCGGCGGCCGGAGTGGCCGTCCCGCCGACGACGGTGACTGCGATCAACGTGAATGACGCCGCGAGAGCGCCGGCGAGCCTGCCCATGGCGGATCAGCCTAACCCGTAGGTCTGGCGGGCATCGCCGGTGTTGAATCTCAAGCATGCTGAGCTTGGCGGAAATCTCTGACCGGCTGGAAATCCAGCAACTGCTGGTGGACTACTCAACCGCGATCGACCAGCGGCGCTTCGATGACCTCGACCGGATCTTCACTGCCGAGGCCTATATCGACTACCGCGCCATGGGCGGAATCGACGGCCCCTATCCGCAGGTCAAGGCTTGGCTGGCTGAGGTGCTGCCGAACTTCCCGGCCTACTACCACCTGGTCGGCAACTTCGACATCCGGCTGGCCGGCGACTCGGCCAGCGGCCGGACCATGTGTTTCAACCCGATGAAGCTCAGCGACGACGGTCAGATCCTGTTCTGTGCGCTGTGGTACGACGACGAGTTCATCCGGACCGCCGACGGCTGGCGGATGACCCGACGCGTCGAGACCAAATGCCTGGACAAGCTGCTCTGAGCGCCCAAGCGGTACCGCGTGCGCGATTTCCGGCGGCGCGGGGCGATCTGGCACAATAAGCGGCTGGCCACCGGCGGCCGCCCACGCGAGGCAAAACCGGATCCGGCAACCCGCCGGTATCGCTGAATTGCAGCGTGACATCAAGGAGAAGTCTTTTTTCATGGCAGTCAAAATCAAGCTCACCCGGCTGGGCAAGATCCGCAATCCCCAGTACCGCATCGCCATCGCCGACGCGCGCAACCGGCGCGACGGCCGTTCCATCGAGGTCATCGGCCGCTACCACCCCAAGGAAGATCCGAGCCTGATCGAGATCAATTCCGAGCGCGCCCAGTACTGGCTCTCCGTCGGAGCCCAGCCCACCGAGCCCGTCCTGAAGCTGCTCAAGATCACCGGTGACTGGCAGAAGTTCAAGGGCCTGCCCGGCACGGAGGGCACCTTGAAGGTCAAGGAGCCCAAGCCCAGCAAGCTGGAACTGTTCAACGCCGCTCTGGCCGCCGCCGACGGCGCGCCGTCCGGCGAGGCGACGCAGCTGAAGAAGAAGAAGGCGCCGGCCAAGAAGGCCGAAGAGAAGGCCGAAGAGAAGGCCGAAGAGAGCCCGGCAGCCGAGGAGACCCCGGCGGCCGAGGCCGAGCCGGTGGTCGAGGCTGAGCCGGTGGTTGAGGCTCCTGCCGATGCCGAGCCCGCCGCAGAGTCCGCCGAGCCCACCGCCGAATGAGCTCGGTAGTCGTCGACGCCGTCGAGCACCTGGTCCGCGGGATCGTCGACAACCCGGATGACGTC
>JBFYOR010000443.1:0-3687 GCA_041303695.1 Mycobacterium sp.
TTTCCGGACGTCAGCTTGGAGTACCGCATGGGCAATTTGCGCAGTCACGACGACACCTGGGACATCGCCACCAGTGTGGGCTCGACGGCGGTGATGGTGGCCGCCGCCCGGGCCCGGGAGACCGAGAGCGCCGCCCCGCTGATCCGCGATCCCTACGCGCGGGTCCTGGTGGCCGGCGCCGGGACCGGCATGTGGGAGAACTTCCTCGACGATTCCCTCGGCGAGCGGATCGCCGAGTCGGATCCGCAGGTCGCCGCCATCTTCGACAACATGCTCGCCTACCAGGCGGTGCGGACGCTGTTCTTCGACACCTTCTTCGCCGATGCCGCCGCCGCCGGAATCCGGCAGATCGTCATTCTGGCGTCGGGTCTGGACTCCCGCGCCTACCGGCTGGAGTGGCCGGTGGGCACCGTGGTCTACGAGATCGACCAACCCAAGGTGTTGGACTACAAGTCCGCCACGCTGTCCGAGCATGGTGCCGAGCCCACCGCGGTGCGCCGCGAGGTGCCGATCGACCTTCGGCAGGACTGGCCCGCGGCGCTGAAGGCGGCCGGCTTCGACCCCGCGCGTCCCGCCGCGTGGCTGGCTGAAGGCCTGCTCATGTACTTGCCCGCTGACGCCCAGGACCGGCTTTTCGAGCAGATCACCGCACTCAGCGCTCCGGGCAGCCGACTGTCGGTGGAAGCCATCCGCCATCACGACGAGCAGCGCCGCGAGCGGATGCGGGAGCGCTGGCAGAAGATGGCCGACGATATCGGGATCGAGCGCAATGTCGATATCGCCGACCTGACCTACAACGACCCGGATCGGGCCGACGCCACCGAGTGGCTCGGCGCGCACGGGTGGGACGCCTCCGGCACCTCATCGACCGACGAGATGCGCCGGCTGAACCGCTGGACCGAGGTGCCCGACGAGGACTACCAGGACGGCTTCTCCACCTTCGTCATCGCGCAGCGTCAGGCCTGAGCGAGTAACCAGGGCACGGCCGCCCGGGTGACGTCGGCGATCAGCGCGTTCAACGCCGGGGCCTTGGGATCGTCCGCTCGGGTTCGGGTCATGACCGACAGCAGCAGTCGTTCGCCGTTCGGGCCAGAGGCCACCCCGATGTCATTGGTGCTCGCGTAGTCGCCGGCCCCGGTCTTATCCGCGATGCCCCAGCCGGGCGGCAGGCCGGCCCGGATCCGGGTGTCCCCGGTGACGATGGTGGCCATCCACTCGTTGAGTTGGGCCCGCTCCGGTTCGTCGAGGACCGGACCCGAGAGCATGTTCAGGAACCCGGTCCCCATCGCCCGCGGCGTCGAGGTGTCGCGGGGATCCCCCGGTAGCGCGGAATTCAGTTCCGGTTCCCAGCGCACCATCCAGGTGCGGTCGTCGCCCACCGACCGGGCGAACTCGGTCACAGCCGCCGGGCCGCCGAGGATCTCGACCATCAGATTGGTGGCGGTGTTGTCGCTCTGCCGGACCGCCGCTGCGCCCAGATCCGACAGCGGCATCCAGCCGCCGACGTTGGGTTCGGTGATCGGTGAGGCGACCGGAACGACCATCGCCGGGTCGATGAAGATCTCGTCGGTCAGCTTCAGGTCGCCCTGCTGAACCTTCTGCAGGATCGCAGCGGCGACATAGGCCTTGAACGCCGAACAGGTGGCGAACATGTCGTCGGCGCGGTACCCGAGTGTCCGGTTCGAACCGAGATTGCGGCCGTAGAAACCGACCTTCGCGTTGTAGCGGTCCTCCAATGCGGCGAACTGGTCCTCGACCGGCAGCGGTGCCGGAGAGTCGACCAGCAGGACGGGCACCTGGTGGCTGGGACGACTGCACGCGGTCAGCACGGTCAGGGCCGCTCCGGCCGCGAGCAGTTGGCGACGGCTCAACTCCATGCCCGACACTGTCGCACGAGGCGGCCGAAATCGCCGGTAGCTCGACTGGCTACCATGGCCCACGGCGGTGCATGACCCCGCCCGACATGCTTAGAGAGGATTCCCATGCCCGGAGTACAGGATCGAGTCATCGTCGTCACCGGCGCCGGCGGCGGACTGGGCCGCGAGTATGCGTTGACCCTGGCCTCCGAGGGTGCCAGCGTGGTGGTCAACGACCTCGGCGGAGCCCGCGACGGCACCGGTGCCGGGCATTCGATGGCCGATCAGGTGGTCGACGAGATCAAGGCAGCCGGCGGTCGTGCGGTGGCCAACTATGACTCCGTCGCCGATGCCGCGGGCGCGGCCAATATCGTCAAAACCGCCCTCGACGAGTTCGGTGCCATCCACGGCGTGGTGAGCAACGCCGGCATTCTGCGCGACGGAACCTTCCACAAGATGACCGACGAGGCGTGGGACTCCGTCCTCAAGGTCCACCTCTACGGCGGTTACAACGTCATTCGCGCCGCCTGGCCGCATTTCCGCGAGCAGAGCTACGGCCGCATCGTCGTTGCGACCTCCACCAGTGGACTGTTCGGCAACTTCGGCCAGGCCAACTACAGCGCTGCCAAACTCGGTCTGGTGGGTCTGATCAACACCCTCGCCCAGGAGGGCGCCAAGTACAACATCAAGGCCAACGCGCTGGCGCCGATCGCGGCCACCCGGATGACCGAGGACATCCTGCCGCCGGAGGTGTTCAAGAAGCTCACCCCGGAGTATGTCGCACCGGTGGTCGCCTACCTGTGCACCGAGGAGGTACCCGACAGTGCATCGGTGTTCATCGTGGGCGGCGGCAAAGTCCAACGGGCGGCGCTGTTCCAGAATGACGGTGTCACGTTCGGGGATGTGCCCACCGTCGACGATATCGCCGCGCAATGGTCGCAGATCGACGACATGTCGGCAGCAAAGCCCGCCGCGTTCAAGCTTTAACGCGTGAAAGCTCTTGTTGCTCAAGAGCTGAGCGGGAAATCGCCACTCACTCGTAAACTTCGTCATCGGCGCGACGACCGGGGTTCGTTGTTCCCGTTCGGCGGTGTGACCATCACGTTCTGAGCGCGCCCAGTGCGGCGATTGCCAGACCCAGTGCGAGGGTCAACATCCACAGCGGTCGAGCGGCGTTGGTGAAGTCACCTGCAGGGGGTGACAACGCACCGGCAGCCAGCAACCCGCTCACTGCAACTCCAAGACTGATCCCGATCTGCTTGCTGGTGCTGGTGATCCCCGCGGCCGCGCCGGCCCGGTCCTGCGGCACACTGCTGACCGCGGCGAAGTTGACCGGCACTGTGACCATCCCGAAGGTGATGCCGAAGGCCATGAAGATCAGCACCAGCAACCACCGTGGTGCCGTCGGGTCCAGAAAGGCCAACGTCATCGACATCACCGCGGTCATCAATCCGGCGATCAGCAGCGACGGCCTGTTACCGAACCGGCCGACCAGTCGGCCCGAAATCGGTGAGAAGACCAGGACGGCGGCCCCCACCGGTAGGAGTAACAGGCCGGCGTGCACGGCGGTGTAGCCCCGCCACCCCTGCAGGTAAATCGACATCATGAAGAGGAACGCCCCCCAGACGATGAAGACGCTAAGCGCGATCGCCGTCGCCGCGGCGAACGGAACGGAGCGGAAAAACCGAAGTTCGATGAACGGATTCGCGTGCCGCGACTCGTAGCGCAGGAAACCCACGAATGTCAGGACCGCAGCGGCCGCGGTCAGCTGGATCCACGGATGGGTCCAGCCCCGGCCGGGGCTCTCGATCAGGACGAATACCAGGCCGAA
>JBFYOR010000444.1:0-11107 GCA_041303695.1 Mycobacterium sp.
GCCCCCGACGGCGAACCACGGCTTGTCGGGATCCATCGAAGCCACCGCCCGCACCAGATCCAGTCCGGGTGCCGGACGGCCCGGCTTGGTCGGCGTCGGCCAGCACGGGCCCACGCAGAAATAGTCCACGTCCTCCATGAGGGCGCGGGCGGCCTCACCGGTCTCGTGGGTGGACCGGCCGATCAGGGTCTGCGCGCCGACGATCTCCCGTGCCACGTTCAACGGCAGGTCGTCCTGGCCCAGGTGCAGGACATCGGCACCGGCGGCGCGGGCGATATCGGCGCGGTGATTGACCGCCATCAGCGCGCCGTGTCGTCGGGCCGCGTCGGCCAGAATCTCGCAGGCAGCCAACTCGCTGCCGGCCGGCAGCGGCCCGAAGCGCTGCTCGCCTGCCGACCCCTTGTCCCGCAACTGGATGATGTCCACCCCGCCGGCCAGCACGGCCTCGGCGAAATCGGCCAGGTCGCCGCGGTCCCGCCGGGCGTCGGTGCACAGGTACAGCCTCGCGTCGTGCAGTTTCTCGCTGAGACGGGATCGCGGTTTGGACACACCGCGACGGTAGCGGCCGGGCGGGTTGCCCGCCGCCGGGGTCCACATCGCCGAACGTCTAACCTGGACTCGGTGAAGCGCATATCACGGACGCCGTGGGTCGTCGTGCCGGTCGTCGTCCTGGTCGCCTCGGCCCTCGGCTGCAGCCGGCCGGCCGAGACCGCGCAGCCGATCATGGAGAACAAAGCCGCCGTCGAGTTCGCCTCCGAACTGCGCGGACGGCTCTCCGTCGATGCGATGGTGGGTCACCTCGCGAAACTGCAGGAGATCGCCGACGCCCACGACGGTAACCGTGCGGTCGGCACACCCGGTTACGACGCCAGCGTCGACTATGTCGTCGAGGTGTTGCGCGGCAAGGGCTTCGAGGTGGCGACCCCGGAATTCCAGACCCGGTACTTCGAGGCCGGGGACGCGGCGCTCACCGTCGGCGGAGCCGAGGTCAAGGCCAACCCGTTGGCGTACACCGTCGGCACCCCCGGCGTCAGCGGACCACTTCTGGCTGCGCCCGCCGACGAGACCCCCGGCTGCGCCCCGGACGACTACGCCGGCCTGTCCGTCAAGGGATCGGTCGTGCTGGTCGACCGGGGAAGCTGCCCGTTCTCCCAGAAAGAGTCGATCGTGGCCAAACTCGGCGCGGTGGCGATGGTCGTTGCCGACAACGTCGACGAGGAGAAGATGGGCGGCACCCTGGGCCAGGACACCGATGTCACGATCCCGGTGGTCAGCGTCAGCAAGGCCGACGGTGCGCGCCTGCGGCAGGCGCCCGGCCCGGCGAAGCTCGCAGTGGATGCCACCATCCGCGACATATCGGCGCGCAATATCATCGCTCAGACCACGACCGGTTCGCCGCGCGACGTCGTGATGGTGGGTGGGCACCTCGACAGCGTCCGCGAAGGCCCGGGCATCAACGACAACGGCTCGGGGGTGGCCGCCGTACTCGAGACCGCGGTGCAGCTCGGCAGTGCCCCGCCGGTGAACAACGCGGTGCGCTTCGGGTTCTGGGGCGCCGAAGAGATCGGCATCGTCGGCTCCCGGAAATATGTGGAATCCCTCGACGTCGAGGGCCTCAAGGACATTGCGCTGTATCTGAACTTCGACATGCTGGGTTCGCCCAACCCGGGCTACTTCACCTATGACGGCAACCAGTCGACCGCACTTGCCCGCAACGAGAGTCCGCCCAGGGTGCCGGAGGGATCCGCGGGTATCGAGCGGACCCTCGTCGACTATCTGGAGTCAGAGGGCAAGCCCGCCGAGGACACCTTCTTCGACGGCCGATCCGACTATGACGGTTTCACCATGGCAGGTGTCCCGGCCGGCGGATTATTCTCCGGCGCGGAGGGGGACAAGAGCCCCGAGCAGGCCGACCTGTGGGGCGGCACCGCCAATGCCCCGTTCGACCCGAACTACCACAAGGACACCGACACCCTGGACCGGGTCGACCGCGTCGCGCTGGACATCAACGGGGGCGGGGTGGCGTACTCCGTCGGCTTCTACGCCCAGGACCTCGGCGGCCGCAACGGCATCCCGGCCCGCGAGGACCGGACCCGGCACGAACTAACAGCGGAGTAGCGCCGGTCGCCGGGGTCTACCGCAACCGGGCCGCGCCGTAGACGAGCGCGCCCGCGACCAGGACCGCCGTGCCGGCCAGCACCGAGCCCAGTGGCAGAAAGGCCGCCAGTACCAGACAGCCGCCGAAACCGAGAGCCGGCACAAGGCGCCTGCCCAGAGTCGCGGCCGAGGCATTGGCGATGGCGTAATACACCAGCACCGCGAACGACGAGAAGCCGATCGCGGAGCGGACGTCGGCCACGGCGGCCGCCGTCGCCACCACCACACCAACCGCCACCTCCGCTCGGTGCGGCACCCGGTAGCGGGGATGCACCGCGGCCAATCCGGCCGGCAGGTGCCCGTCGCGAGCCATGGCCAGTCCGGTGCGGGACACCCCGAGAATCAGCGAAAGCAGGGACCCCAACGCGGCCGCAGCCGCGCCGATTCGCACCACCGGCTCGAAGCCGCCCGCCCCGGCGGCCTTGACGGCGTCGGCCAACGGTGCTGCTGCGGTGGCTAATCCGGGACCCAGGATCGCCATCAGGGTGACGGCCAGCACCGCGTAGACCGCAAATGTCACCCCCAGTGCGATTCCGATCGCGCGCGGGATGGTCCGCGCCGGATCGCGGACCTCCTCGCCGAGGGTGGCGATGCGCGCGTACCCGGCG
This sequence comes from Mycobacterium sp., assembly GCA_041303695.1. Taxonomy (GTDB): domain Bacteria; phylum Actinomycetota; class Actinomycetes; order Mycobacteriales; family Mycobacteriaceae; genus Mycobacterium. Next base: position 2,766 of record JBFYOR010000444.1, read on the forward strand.
AAGGCGAAGAACAGCAGTCCGGCCGCCTGCAGGACCCCGGCCGGGCTGCCGCCGGTCAGTGTGATTCGCGCCGGGTCCGCGCGGCCGCTGATGAACACCGCGACGACCACCCCGGCCAGCACCGCCAGCACGACGGCGACGATCACCCGGGTGGCCAGCGCCGACTTCCCGATGCCGCGGTAGTTGACCGCGGTGAGTGCAACGACAGCCGCGACCGCGACCCCGTGGGCGTGCGCCGGCCAGACGTACAGCCCGACCGTCAGCGCCATCGCGGCGCATGAGGCCAGCTTGCCGACCACGAAACTCCAGCCCGCCAGGTAGCCCCAGAACGGACCGAGCCGCTCCCGGCCGTAGACGTAGGTTCCGCCGGACTGCGGATAGAGCGCAGCAAGTCGTGCCGAGGAGGTGGCATTGCAGTAGGCGACCATCGCCGCGGCGGCCAGGGCGATCAGCAGACCCGACCCGGCGGCGGCGGCCGCGGGGCCGAAGACCACGAACACCCCGGCGCCGATCATCGAGCCGAGTCCGATCACCACCGCGTCAGCAGTGCCCAGGCGGCGCTGCAGTTCGGGGTGGCTCACCCCGGGTTCACCGACGGCTGCGAACCGCGCTGAGGATCAGGTAGCCGAGGTAACCGACCACGCCCGCGAGGGCGAACTTGCGGGTCTTCGGAGCTACCAGCCCCGCGCCCAGCACGGTCTCGATGGTGCCGTTGGTGTAGATGTGCCGACGGGTGTTCGTCGGGAACGCCGGTGCGGTGATCGCTTCGAACAGTTCAGGTTTCGCGAAGTGCGCCAGTCCGGTGGCGGCCAGTGCCGCGCCGATGACGGGGACTCGTGACATGGAAATCCTTTCCTCGGGTGATCTTTCAGTTCAGGCCGGCGATCTTTCTTCAAGCGAAGTGGTAGTCGCTCAACGGGAACTCGGAGGCCTGCCGGATGGCAGCCCTGGCCGTCATCGGGCGAAGCAGTGTCGCCTCGCCGTGCGGGTTGAAGTAATAGGAGCGGGCGTTCTCGCAATGCCCGACGGCGAACACGGTGTCACCGACCTGCTTGGTCATCTGATCGAGGAAGCGGGCGTTGGCCTCCTCGGTCACCTCGAAGGTATCCGCACCGCGACGCTTGACCTCGCCGAACAGCTTGTCCATGATCCGCATCTGGTACTCCATCGCGTTGAAGAAGTTCAACCCGATGAATGCATACGGACTGGCCAGGCTGAGATAGTTGGGGAAGTACGGGATCGACATGCCCTGGTAGGCCTGGAACCGATTCTCCCGCCACCACTTTCCGAGATTGCGACCGTCGCGGCCGATGATCTCGATGGCCGGGATGTTGGCCTCCCACAGGTCGAATCCGGTGGCCAGGACCAGGGTGTCGATCTGGCTGCGGGAGCCGTCGTTGGCGACGATGGCATGCGGTTCGATGTGGTCGATCCCGCTGGTCTGCAGGTGCACGTTCGGTCGGGTGAAGGTTCGGTAGTAGCTGTTGGAGAAGGTCGGCCGCTTGCAGCCGAAGTCGTAGTCCGGGGTGAGCTTGCGGCGCACCTCGGGATCGCGGACCACCGCGAAGCGGTAGAGCTTGGAGACGTCCGCCGCGCCGATGTTGAGCCGCCGGAACAACGTCTGCCGGTGGTGCAACACCACGTAGTTGAAAAATTCGTAGATCGCATCGGTGACCGCTCGGACGGCGCGCTGGGCGAGCGGCACCCGGGCGAAGAGCCGTTTGGCGCGCTCCGGATAGCGGAAGTCGACCTTGGGCACAACGTAGATCGCGGTGCGCTGGTAGACGGTCAGGTCGCCGGCCTTCTTGGCGAGCTCGGGGATCAGCTGCACGGCAGTCGCGCCGGTGCCGATCAGGCCGATCCGCTTGCCGGCCGGGTCGAAATCGTCGTCCCACGCGGTGGTGTGGATGACGGTTCCCTCGAAGCTGTGGATGCCCGGAATCTCCGGGGTGTGCGGCTGGGAGAGGAAACCGGTGGCGGTGATCAGGTACCGCGCGCTCAGCGTCTGACCGTCGGCCAGCGCCACCCGCCACAGCTGCGACTCGGCGTCCCAACGGGCGCCCTCCACGGTCGTGTTGAACCGGATGTGCCGGCGGATGTCGTACTTGTCGGCCACGTCGTCGGCGTACTGCTTGATCTCCGCGCCCGTGGAGAACAGCCGCGACCAGTTCGGGTTGGGCTCGAAGAAATAGGAATAGGTGGTGGTCGGTACATCGCATGCCAGGCCGGGGTAGTGGTTGACGTACCAGGTGCCGCCAAGATCCGGCTGCCGGTCGAGGAGAACGAAGTTCTCATACCCCAGGCGCTTGAGTTGGATCGCCGCGCCGATACCCCCGAAACCGGCCCCGACGATGATCGCGTCGACGTGTTCCTCGGTCATGAACCGACGGTACCCGACCTATCCGGGCCCGCAGAGTCGCATCGCGGCGTCGACGGCAAGCCCGGGGACGGCCACGACATTCGTCCCCTGCGGGACGGTGAGAACCTTCGACCCCAGATCGTGCCGGGCGCCGGTCACCTCGACGATCTCGGTCGGTGCCGGGATCAGCGCGGCGGCGGTGCGTAACTCCGCGATGGTGCCGAACGGGTCCGCGCTGCCGTGGGTGAACACCGTCGGCACGGTGATCGAGCCGAAGTGCGCGGTGCGCAGCCGCTCCGGCTTGCCCGGCGGGTGCAGTGGATAGGAGAACAGCGTCAACCCCGCCACGTCGGCACCCTCGGCGACCGCCATCGAGGTCAGCCGGCCGCCGTAGGAATGCCCGCCGGTGATCACCGGGCCGTCGGCGAGGCCACGCGCCACCGCGATCGCCTCGGCCACTCCCGCCTGATCGGAAGCGGCCGATCCGGACGGCGGCCCCTTCGGCCGGCGCCGCCGGTAGGGCAGGTCGTAGCGGATGGCCAGCCAGCCGCGGTCGGCCCAGCGTTGACAGATTCGGATCAGCAACGGGGACTCCCGGCTCCCGCCGGCCCCGTGGGTGAGCAGTACGACACCGGCCGGGGTGCCGGCCGGCTGGTGTGCCACTCCGGCGATCCCGTCCAGCTTCTCGTGCAGGGTCATGACTGCAACCGGAACAGCGCCGACACCGGCCCGTGTCCGGCGCCCAGTGGGTAGGCCGACCGCAGGCATTCGGTCACCCAGGCCTTCGCGAACGCGACGGCATCGGGCATCGGATAGCCGTGCGCCAGCGCGCAGGCGGCGGCCGCTGCCAGGGTGTCGCCGGCGCCGTGGTCGTGTGCGGTGTGCACCCGGGGCGCGTCGTACTCATGGAAGTCCACGCCGTCATAGAGCAGGTCGGCGCTGCGCGGCGACGAGCGCAGGTGGCCGCCCTTCACCAGCACCCACTGCGGTCCCAGATCGTGCAGCGCCCGCGCGGCGGCACGCTGAGTCGCCTCGTCGACGACGTCGATGCCGACCAGCAACCGGACCTCGTCGAGGTTTGGGGTGACCACACTGGCCAGCGGGAACAGCACCGACCGCAAGGTGTCCAGCGCCGACGGGTGCAGCAGTGGCTCGCCATTCATGGAGGCGCACACCGGGTCGACGACGAACGGCACCGACTCGGCCAGCCCGAGATCCCGCCAGCATCCCGCGACGGTCTCGATGATCTCCGAGGATGCCAGCACCCCGGTCTTGGCGGCCTGCACCCCGATGTCGGTGGCCACCGCCTCGATCTGGCCGGCGACGACCTGCGGTGGAATCTCGTGAAACCCCTTGACGCCCATCGAGTTCTGGACTGTCACCGCTGTCACGGCGACCAGCGAATGCACGCCCAGCAGGGCGAAGGTGCGCAGATCGGCCTGCAGGCCCGCGGCGCCGCCGGAGTCCGACCCGGCGATGGTGAGGACCCGCGGCGGGGTCCGACCCGGCGGGGTCAGCGTCAGATAAGCGGACACGTGCAACTCACTGGATTCACGCTATCAGCGGGTAGTTTCAGCAGGTATGCCTGTGATCAACCGTCAGATCGTGCTGCGCCGCCGCCCGCACGGACTGGTGGGTCCGGACGACACCGAACTCGTCAGTGCGCCGGCCCCCCGACCAGTCGAGGGCGAGGCCTTGCTGCGCACGACCTACGTCGGTCTGGATGCCGCCGTGCGGACCTGGCTCAACGATCAGCCCGGCTATCTGCCCCCGGTCGGTCTCGGGGAGGTGATTCGCGCCGCCGGTGTCGGCGAGGTGGTCGAATCCCGTTGTGATGCCTACCGGGTCGGTGACATCGTCACCACGCTCACCGGCTTTCAGGAGTACGTGATCATCCGCGACGACGTGTTCAGCACGCCCATCCCCGGCGAGACCGATCAGCGGGCGATCATGAGCGTCTACGGCTCCGGCGGTGCCACCGCGTATTTCGGGATGACCGAGATCGGCCGGCCGAAGCCGGGCGAGACGGTGGTGGTGTCCGCCGCCGCCGGGGCCACCGGTTCCATCGCCGGGCAGATCGCCAAGATCGCGGGGGCCCGGGTCATCGGCATCGCCGGCGGCGAACACAAATGCCGGGCCGTGGTGGCGGACTTCGGCTTCGACGCCTGCATCGACTACAAGAGCGAGGACGTCGCGGCCGCGCTCAAGCTGCACTGCCCGAAGGGGGTCGACGTCTACTACGACAACGTCGGCGGCGACATCCTCAATGCGGTACTGGGCAGGCTGGCACCCAAGGCCAGGGTTGTGCTGTGCGGGGTGATCTCCAGCTACCTGACCGGCGAGCATCCCGGCCCGGCCAACTACGTCAACCTGCTCTCCCGGACCGCCTCCATGCAGGGTTTCAACGCCCTGGAGATGTGGGACCGCTTCGACGAGGCGTTCGCGCACCTGCGCCGCTGGGGTGCGGAGGGGAGACTGGTGCACCGCGAGACGGTGTACGAGGGTCTGGAGTCCTGCGTGGACGCCCTCAACGGGCTGTTCACCGGTGCCAACGTCGGAAAGATGCTGGTCCGCCTGACATGAGTGATGGCATGAAGGTCGGCATCGTCGGCGCCGGGATCGCCGGGCTGGCATGCGCGGAGGGTCTTGCCGCGGCGGGTCACGACGTCATGCTGATCGACAAGGGCCGGGGTCCGGGTGGCCGCATGTCCACCCGGCGTATCCCGACTCCGGCGGGAGAGGCCCAGTTCGACCACGGGGCGCAGTACTTCACCGCCCGCGATCCGCGGTTTGCCGCGCAGGTTCGCGCCTGGATCGACGGCGGCGCGGTGGCGGCGTGGCCGGCCGCCGGCGAGGCGGCATACGTCGGGGTTCCCGGAATGAACGCCCCGGTGCGTCGCCTCGCAGCCCGCCACACGGTGCACTGGGCGACCCGGGTCGTCGGCATGGAACCGCGCGAACGTGGGTGGCGATTGACGGTGGAGCCCGGCGACGATCTTGACGTCGACCTCGCAGTGCTCGCCGTCCCGGCCGAGCAGGCCGCCGAACTGCTGGCCGGCCCCGCTCCGCGGCTGGCGGCACGCGCGGCCGCAGCCGTCAGCGACCCCTGCTGGGCCGTGCTGGCCGCATTCGCCGAACCCGTCGCCGCCGTGGCGGATTGTCACCACGGTGCCGACGGAGGTGCGTTGGGCTGGGCCGCCCGCAACTCCGCCAAGCCGGGGCGAACCGGGCCGGAGAGCTGGGTGCTGCAGGGCAGTCCGGGGTGGTCGCTCGACCACCTCGCCGACGACCCGAACGAGGTCACCGCGGCACTGCTCGCCGCGGCGAAAGACATGCTGGGCGCAGTCCTTCCCAGGCCGCTGGCCACGGCCGCGCACCTGTGGCGCTATGCCCGCTGCGCGCCGGACGGCACCGGACCGGTTTTCGATGCCGAGCGCCGGCTCGGGTTGTGCGGGGACTGGGTGCTCGGGCCGCGGGTCGAATCGGCGTGGCTGTCGGGAGTCGACCTCGCTGAGGCCCTCGGAATGGGGATGGCGGTCGCGCGCTCCGTCGAGTGAGGGACCACGCAGATGTCTACTCGCACAACGTCTGCAAGGCTCCTCACTCGGTGGGGATGTCGGGGCGGATGTCGACCAGAACCGGGGCATGGTCGCTGGGCGATCCGATCCGGTCCTTGCCGCCCTTGCGTTCGTCGCGTGCGATCTCGGCGTGCACGACCCTGCTCGCCAACGCCGGCGAGGCCAGGATGAAGTCGATTCGCATGCCCTCGCGCCGCGGAAACCGCAACTGGGTGTAGTCCCAGTAGGTGTAGGTCCCCGGCCCGGGCGTGAACGGCCGGACCACGTCGGCGAACGACGTCTCGATGGCTGCGAACGCGGCCCGTTCGGCCTCCGTCACGTGGGTGCTGCCGCGGAAGAAGTCCATGCTCCAGACATCGTCGTCGCGTGGCGCGATGTTCCAGTCACCGGTCAGCGCGATCTGGGCCTCGGGGTCTTCGTGCAACCAGGATTGCGCGGTATCCCGCAGTGCAGCAAGCCATTCCAGCTTGTACCGGTAGTGGGGGTCCTCCACCGTGCGGCCGTTCGGCACGTACAGGCTCCACACCCGTACGCCACCGCAGGTCGCCCCCAGTGCCCTGGCCTCGTCCTTGCCATCCCAGGACGGCTGGCCATCGAAGCCCGTCTGCACATCGGAGAACCCGATCCGGGAGGCGATCGCCACCCCGTTCCACTGGCTGTGCCCGCAGTGCACCACCTCATAACCGGCGCTGAGGAACGGCATGGCCGGGAACTGCTCATCGGAGCACTTGGTCTCCTGCATGGCCAGCACGTCGATGTCGGCCCGCGCCATCCAGTCGACAACCCGATCCACCCGGGCGCGAATGGAATTCACGTTCCAGGTGGCAACCCGCACGTCGGCCACCTCGGTTAGTGCCCGAACGGGTCAGGTACGTCGCCAGGCATCCAGGACAGTCCGGGCACCCCCCAGCCGTGTGACTTGACCGCCCGTTTGGCACCCCGGGCGTGCCGGCCGATCAGCATGTCCACATAGAGGAACCCGTCGAGGTGGCCGGTCTCGTGCTGCAGCATCCGGGCGAACAATCCGGTGCCCTCGAGGATCACCGGGTTGCCGTCGGCGTCCAGGCCGGTGACCTTCGCCCATTGCGCCCGACCGCACGGGAACGACTCGCCCGGCACCGACAGGCAGCCTTCATCGTCCATCTCCGGGTCGGGCATCGTCTCTGGGATCTCGGAGGTCTCCAGCACCGGGTTGACCACCACGCCGCGGCGGCGGGTCGGCTTGCCCCGGTCCTCGGCGCAGTCGTAGACGAACACCCGCAGTCCTACGCCGATCTGGTTGGCCGCCAGACCAACTCCGTTCGCGGCGTCCATGGTCTGGTACATGTCGGTGATCAGTTCGGCGACGTCCGGCGGCAACGATCCGTCGGCACCGACGGGCACCGGTTCGGTCGGGGTGTGCAGTACCGGATCGCCGAGGATCACGATGGGTCGAACGGCCATGACCGGCAAGCTTAAAGATGACCCGACGCGCGGGGTCCGGTGCCGTCCCAATCAGCGCCGGCGTGATTCAATGACCAGCGAACGACAGAGATGTCATTTCCGAATCGTTGAAAGGTCCCCCAACTCGAATGGACGGCGCCATGGCACGGGCCGAGCGGGAAATCGACGATACGGAACTTCCCGCGGGGCTGTCCCGCCGCGAGTACGACATCCTCGCCTTCGAGCGGCAGTGGTGGAAGTACGCCGGGGCCAAGGAAGAGGCCATCAAGGAACTCTTCGCGATGTCGGCCACCCGCTACTACCAGGTGCTCAACACCCTCGTCGACCGGCCGGAGGCCCTGGCTGCGGACCCGATGCTCGTCAAGCGGCTGCGTCGGCTGCGGGCCAGCCGGCAGAAGGCCCGCGCCGCCCGTCGGCTGGGCTTCGAGTTTCCCTGAAGCATGCGTTTACAGTTAGCCCGATGAACGAGCGCGTCCCCGACTCTGCCGGGCTTCCCCTGCGCGCCATGGTGATGGTGCTGCTGTTTCTCGGTGTGATCTTCCTGCTGGTTGGGTTCCAGGCGATGGGCTCGGGCAATAACGCCGACGAGGACACCTCGGCCCGAACCGCCACGACCACCACGACGACGAAACCGCCCGCGCCGAAGGCCGATGTGCGGGTCTACAGCGTGGTCGACGACGAGGACGCCGCCATCCGGACCTCCGACCGCCTCCGTGAGGCCGGCTGGAGTGTGACCGAGTCAGCCACCATCGTCGCCGAGGTTCCGGTCACGACGGTGTACTTCGGAGCCGCGGAGGGCGAGCAGGCGGCCGCCGACGCGGTCGGCGTCGTGCTCGAGGCCCCGGTGGCGCCCCGCATCCCCGAAATCGCCGAGCAGCCACCGGGCGTGATCGTGTTGGTCACGGGTTAGAGCGGGTTAGGCTAGGCGACATGCGTAAGTGCGCCGTCCTGCTGTTGGTCGC
>JBFYOR010000445.1:0-7990 GCA_041303695.1 Mycobacterium sp.
CGGTACTTCACCGCGACGGGTCGGCCGTCGAAGGAGTTCAAGGCCGCCGCTGACCGGCTCAAGGCCGCCCAGGCCGAGGCGCAGCGGTGCAGTGCCGCGGTCGCCGATGTCAACGAGAGGGTCGCCAGCCACGAGGATCTGACGGCAACAGTGCGGACCCTCGAGGCGGAGTTCACGCCGGCGACCGCGGCACTGCACCGCTGCGCCTCGGCCTGGGCGGCCTTGAGCCGGTCAGCGGCGGCCTTGAACTCCTTCGACGGCCGACCCGTCGCGGTGAAGTACCGCAGATATTCGGCGTCGATACGGTCGACGAGAAGTGAGTCCGTTCCCGACGGCGATACCGCGGCCTCACCGGCGGCGGCATCCAGGGCCCGGGACAGGGCGTCGCAACCGGACAGGTTCACCGCCTGAGTGGACGCCGACTGCAGCACCCGTTGGGCATCCCAGAGCCTGGTATCGACGGTCTCCTCGAGGATCGCCTCGACCCGCTCGTGGGCCTCGTCGCCGGTCAGGCTCTCGCGCTTGGGCGCGATGACCTCAAGTTCGGTCTGATGCTTCTTGTGGAACCGTTTGCGATAGACGAATCGGTACCCGCCGGTGCTGATCTCGGCTTCGACCTCGGCCCCGACGTCGGCATGGGCCGGTTTGACCTGTTTGACATCGCGATGGTTCGACCGGTCCCGGTAGGTCAGCAGCAGGTCGAGCGCCTCGAGCATCGAGGACTTTCCGATCTCGTTGGGACCGCACACCACCACCACGCCGCGGTCCGGGAAACTGAGCTCGCGATTCTCGACGCCGCGGAAGTTTGTGAGCCGCAACCGGTGCAGGATCACGCGACATTCCCTTCTTTGAGCCGCAGCAGCAAGGCGAGTGCGCCGCGGGCGGCCCCGGCTTCGGCGTCATCCGAGCGCGCCATCCCCATCAACTCGGCGACCGCGTCGGCCGCGAACCCGCCGATCCCCAGGTCGTCGAACTCGTCGTCGGCCGGTATGACGACCAGGTTGGTGTGCCGGTCCCAGGAGTCCAGGCAGGCGAACAGCCGGGAGTACTTGTCCAGGCAGGCGTCCAGCACCGCGCGGTCGGTGACGGTGAGGGTGCCGACCAGTGCGAGTTGCACCACGGTGCGGTCCTTGTCGGGCAACTGATCGAGATTGAGGTCGAGGTCGGCGATATCGCGGCTGTTTGTGATCTCGCGGTGCAGGGTGAGGAAGCGCCAGTCGCCGACCTGGCGGGCCTCGACCGTCACCGGGTGCGCCGGGTCCCCCAGATCCATCTCGACCACCAGCACATGCCCGGAGTCCGACTCGACGTGGTCGTAGTTGGTGACCTCCGGCGTCCCCGAGTACCAGACCCGGCCGCTGTCGCCGACCATGGTGCGGGAGTGCCTGTCCCCTAAGGCCACATAGTGGACGGCGGAGCGATCCAGCGCAGCGCTGAGCCCGGCCATCCGGATGTGCGCCGGATTGTCCGGATCCGGATCGAACAGATCGACCGCGCCGTGCGCCACCAGAATCCGGGCCGTCCCGTCGACCGGAAGGCCGGCGAGAACCTCCGCGGTGAGGTCGGCGGTGGGCCGCTTCGACCGCCACGGTGCGGCGACGATCTGCACGCCGGGGCGAACATCGAACGTCCCGGCACGGTCGAGCACGGTGACATTGTCTGGGCACTCCTTGACGAACAGCGGACTGCGGTAGACCGAGGAGGCGTCCAACGGGTCGTGGTTGCCGGGCAGCAGATACACCGGGACCCCGATGGCCCGCATCGCCTCCAACGACTGGCTGATCACCCGCGGCGCCAGGTGATTGGCCTCGAAGACGTCACCGGCGACCACCACGAACTCTGCCCCGGTCTCGCGGGCCGCCGCCCCGAGTGCGGCGACGGCGTCGCGCCGGGCGGCGGAGTACCGCGCCTGGGCATCGGCACCGAGAAAATGCCGCGTCATACCCAACTGCCAGTCCGCGGTGTGCAGGAACTTCATACCCCCGACGTCCCTTCCCTGAGGTTTGCCGCGAGTTTATGGCGGGGCTCTGACAACTCTGGGGATCCCGCGCGGGCAGTGCCCGCCGGACCTGGATTTCCCAACTCCTCCTCGGGACTCCGTCCCGCATCGTCATCGGGATAATGGGGCGGATGAGAACCCTGGTGCTGATGCGGCATGCGAAATCCGACTATCCCGACGCCGTGACGGACCATCAGCGGCCGCTGGCGCCCCGCGGGATCCGCGAGGCCGCCCTGGCCGGTGACTGGCTGCGCGCAAACGTGCCTGCCATCGACGCGGTGCTGTGCTCGTCGGCGGTGCGCACCCGCCAGACCCTGGAGCGCACCGGTATCGCCGCCCCGGTGAGCTATTCCGACGCGCTCTACGGCGCCAGCCCCGGCACGATGATCGGGGAGATCAACCGGGTCGGCGACGATATCGCGACGCTGCTCGTCGTGAGCCACGAGCCGACGGTCAGCGAGGTGGCGCTGGGTCTGGCCGAGCGAGTGGGCAGCGACCAGGGGGCGCTAAACGGCATCGCGATGAAGTTCCCCACATCGGGTATCGCCGTGCTACGGGTACCGGCGGGTTGGTCCGGCCTTGAACTCGGCGGGGCGGAACTGACGTCATTCCACGTGCCGCGCTGACGGGCGGCTACGAGTTGGTGGCGAGCGTCAGTTCCATCAGCTTGATCGCCTGGCCGCAGGCGTCGATACCGGGCGCCTGCGGATTGATCCACCAGCCGACCACTCCGGCCGCATCGCTGGCCACGCCGCAGCCACCGTTGGGCTCACTGTTGCGCATGACAATGGACGGCACACCGGCGATGGCCCGGCTCTCAACCTGATACTTGAGGAAGTCGGCGACCTTGCGCTCGTTGTCCAGGCTGCCCTGCTCGAACCAGAACCGGGTGATGTCGATCAGGCCGGCCGGGTTGGCCGCCTGCCAGCGGCAGATCGCCCCGACGAACGTGCTCTGGATGTCCAGCGGATCGGCACCGACCGTCTTGGCCAGCACGTCCGCGGTGAGCACGTCACATTCCTTGAGCAGATTGGGGTACTTCTTGGCGGAGTTGTCGTTGCGGGAGGTGCTTCCGGTACCGGACTTCATCGCGGTGCCGTCCACGGTCTGGGCGCACCCGGTGAGCACCACGAGCGCGGACACCGCCGCCAGCGTCGCGGCGGCGCGTCGACGCGCCGTCGGCCGGATCATTTCGCGTTCACAATCGAGAGTCGGGTCAGTTCCGTGGCAACATCGCAGGCGGGCGGGAACGGCTTCTCAGCGAAGCTGACCGACCACTCGATGAAGTCGTCGTCGAACTGGATTCCGATCTCACACAGATGCTCTCCCAGCATGGGGTCGCTGCCTACCGCGATGAACCCGGGGTAACCCTCGATGGTGATGTCCTCGACGCTGTCGCGGGAGAGTTCCTCGGTCTTGCGTTCACGCCCGATCGGGCTGCCGCGGAACCAGTTGAACGAGAAGTGCGGGCCCAGGATCCCGCCGCCCGCCAACCACTGGCAGCCGACCGAGTTCACCGCGGTCTTGGTCAAACCGGTCACCCGGGTCTGCTCAGCCATCACCTGATCGCTGACTCCGCCGCACTCGGCGAACTCGGGCCCGTGCTTGACGCTGCCTGCCACCGGGGCGTTCTGCTCCGACTGCTGGGACTGCGGCTGATCGGGGTCGGTGCTCGTGCACGCCCCGAGCAGGCCAGCCACCGCCACGGCGGCCACACCCGACGCGAAGGCGCGCGCCGCCGTCATGCGCACCTGCTGAATCGCACAGTCAGCCTGATTCTCACAGCATGAACTGTAGCGTCAGCCGCCGAATCGGCCGCCGACACACCGGCTGAACAGCCGGTATGCCGGCTCAGCCCGGTGTGGGACAGTAGCGAAATGCTCCTGGCGCTGCTGCGGCGGTACGTCCGGCCGTACCGGCGGCTGGTCGCGGCGGTCATGGCGCTGCAAACCCTCAGCACCCTGGCATCGCTGTATCTGCCGACCGTCAACGCGGCGATCATCGACGACGGGGTGGCCGCCGGGGACACCGGTCTGATCGGCCGGCTCGGTCTGGTCATGCTGGCCGTCACCGGCCTGCAGGGGGCCTGTGCGGTGGGGGCGGTGTACTTCGGGTCGCGCACCGGGATGGGCCTGGGCCGGGATCTGCGCTCGGCGGTGTTCGACCGGGTGATCGGGTTCTCCGAGACCGAGACGGCACGGTTCTCCGCGCCGTCGCTGCTGACCCGGACCACCAACGACGTCCAGCAGATCCAGGTTCTGGTGCAGATGAGCGCCACCGTGCTGGTCACCGCACCCATCATGTGCGTGGGCGGCATCGCGATGGCGATCCACCAGAACGCCGGGCTGTCGTGGCTGCTGGCGGTCAGCGTGCCGGTGCTCGCGGTGGCCAACTACCTGATCGTGTCGCGGATGCTGCCGGTCTTTCGCAGCATGCAGCGGCTGATCGACGGCATCAACCGGGTGCTGCGCGAACAGCTGTCCGGTATCCGGGTGGTTCGGGCGTTCGCCCGCGAGCCGTTCGAGCAGGACCGCTTCGCCGTCGCCAACCGCGCGGTCTCCGACGCCGCGCTGACCGCCGGTCGCTGGCAGGCGCTGATGCTGCCGGTGACCACCCTGACGGTCAACATCTCCAGCGTCGCGTTGATCTGGTTCGGCGGGCTGCGTATCGATGCCGGCCAGATGCAGGTGGGTTCACTGATCGCGTTTCTGGCCTACTTCATGCAGATCCTGATGGCCGTTCTGATGGCCACCCTGATGCTGGTGATGCTGCCCCGCGCCGCGGTCTGCGCCGAGCGGATCACCGAGGTGCTGGAGACCCAGAGCGCGATCACCAGTCCTGCGGTACCGCAGCGGCCCGCCGGAGGGGTCCGTGGCGTGGTCACCCTCGACGGCGTCTCGTTCCACTACCCGGGTGCGGAGCGCCCGGTCCTGGAGGACATCTCGTTCACCGCCGCACCCGGTACGACGACGGCGATCGTCGGCGGCACCGGGTCGGGCAAGTCGACGCTGGTCGCCCTGATCTGCCGCTCCTATGACGTGACCGCCGGGACGGTCCGGGTGGACGGCGTCGACGTTCGCGACTACGACCCCGAGCAACTGTGGTCCGAATTGGGCCTGGTGCCCCAGCGCGGTTACCTGTTCTCCGGGACGGTGGCCGACAACCTGCGCATCGGCAAACAGGACGCCTCCGAGGCGCAGATGTGGGCGGCGCTGCGGGTAGCCGCGGCCGAGGATTTCGTTCACGCGCATCCCGACGGTCTGTACATGCCGGTGGCCCAGGGCGGCGCGAACTTCTCCGGCGGCCAGCGCCAACGGCTGGCTATCGCACGGGCGGTCATCCGGGCACCGAGGATCTACCTGTTCGACGACGCACTGTCCGCGCTCGACGTGCACACCGACGCGCGGGTCCGCGCCGCGGTGCGGGAGAATTCAACCGGGTCCACCGTCATTGTTGTGACACAACGCGTTTCAACGGTGATCCAGGCCGACCAGGTCATCGTCCTCGACGGCGGCCGGGTGGTCGGAACCGGTACCCACACCACCCTGCTGACGAACTGCCCGACGTATGCCGAGTTCGTCGACTCGCAGTCACTGGCCGGGGTCGGGCCATGACCGCCCCGCCGATGCGCCCTGGCCCGCGCGCGATGACGGCCGACCAGGCTTCGGCCCGGTCGCGGGACTTCACCGGCTCGGCGCTGCGACTGCTGCGGCGCCTTCGCCCGCACCGCTGGCCCACCGTGGCGGTGCTGGCGATGTCGGTCGCCGGCATCGGGCTGTCGGTGATCGGCCCTCTCGTCCTGGGCCACGCCACCGACCTGTTGTTCAACGGTGTCATCGGCCGGCAGCTGCCAGCCGGGATCACCAAGGCACAGGCGATCGCCGACGCCCGCGCCCGCGGGGACAACACCTTCGCCGACATGGTGTCCGGTATGAACGTGACACCGGGGGCCGGCATCGACTTCGCCGCCGTCGGGCGCACACTATCGGTGGCATTGCTGATGTATCTGCTTGCCGCGCTGCTGATCTGGGGCCAGGCGCGGCTGCTCAACGTCATCGTCCAGCGCACCATCACCGCACTGCGGGCCGAGGTGGAGGCCAAGATCCACCGACTTCCGCTGTCCTACTTCGATTCCCGCCAGCGCGGCGAGTTGCTGAGCCGGGTCACCAATGATGTCGACAATATCGCGACCTCGGTGTCGATGATGATCAGCCAACTACTGACCGCCGCGCTCACCATCGTCGCCGTTGCAGTGATGATGATCATCGTCTCGCCACTGCTGGCCCTGATCACGTTTGCCACGGTCCCGCTGTCGCTGCTGGCGATCCGGGTCATCACCCGCCGCTCGCGAGCGATGTTCATCGCGCAGTGGGCCAACACCGGCCGGCTCAACGCCCACATCGAGGAGACCTACAGCGGCTTCACCGTGGTCAAGACCTACGGGCACCGCGCCCCGGCGCAGCAGAAGTTCCACCACCTCAACGCCGACGTCTACCAGGCGGGTTTCGGTGCGCAGTTCTTCTCCGGCCTGGTGTCTCCGGCGACCATGATCATCGGCAACCTCGGCTATGTGGCGGTCGCGGTGGTCGGCGGGTTGCAGGTGGCCACCGGCCAGCTCACCCTGGGCGGGGTTCAGGCATTCATCCAGTACGTGCGGCAGTTCAACCAGCCGCTGACCCAGATCGCCGGGATGTACAACGCCCTGCAGTCCGGATTGGCCAGCGCCGAGCGGGTGTTCGACTTCCTCGACGAGCCGGAGGAAACCCCCTCGGCGGCAACCGAACTGCCCGCGGGACCGGGCCGGGTCGAGTTCCGCGATGTCACCTTCAGCTACCGCCCGGGGACCCCGGTCATCGAGGACCTCTCGCTGGTGGTCGAGCCGGGCGCCACGGTGGCGATCGTCGGGCCGACCGGGGCCGGAAAGACCACCCTGGTGAACCTGCTGATGCGGTTCTACGACGTCGACGCGGGCCGGATCCTCCTCGACGGCGTCGATATCAGGTCGGTGAGCCGCCATTCGCTGCGGTCCAGGACCGCCATGGTGCTGCAGGACACCTGGCTGTTCGGCGGCACCATCGCGGAGAACATCGGCTACGGCAGACCGGAGGCCGGCGAGGACGAGGTGATCGCCGCAGCCCGCGCCGCACATGCGGACCGCTTCATCCGCTCCCTGCCCGGCGGCTACCAGACCCGGGTCAGCGACGACGGAGCCAACATCAGTGCCGGGGAGAGGCAGCTGATCACGATCGCCCGGGCGTTCCTGGCCCGTCCTCAGCTACTGATCCTGGACGAGGCGACCAGTTCGGTCGACACCCGCACCGAGTTGCTGGTGCAGCAGGCGATGACCGAACTGCGCCGGGAGCGAACCAGTTTCATCATCGCCCACCGACTGTCCACCATCCGCGACTCGGATCTGATCGTGGTGATGGACGCCGGACGAATCGTGGAGACGGGGACACACTCGCAGTTGCTGGCCCGACAGGGCGCGTACTGGGCGATGACCCGCGCCTGAGACCCCCGCAGTTGGACATCTGCCCGGCCGCCGTGTTTCGTAGGGCGGTGTTTCCCAGGTCCTTGTTTCGAAGCGGGATTCCGCGCCGCACCCTCGCGACCGGTCTGTGGATCGCGCTGCTCTGCTGGGCGGTGGGCGTGCTGTGGCTGTCCTCGCTGACCCCGCAGGAGATGCCCGAGGCGGCGTTTCTGTTCATGGACAAGATCAACCACTTCGTCGCCTACGCCGTCGGCGGGTGGCTGGCGGCCAGTGCCCTGCGGGTGTCCCGCCCGCTGTCCGCCGTTGGGGGCTCG
The DNA here is from genome assembly GCA_041303695.1 of Mycobacterium sp. Taxonomy (GTDB): domain Bacteria; phylum Actinomycetota; class Actinomycetes; order Mycobacteriales; family Mycobacteriaceae; genus Mycobacterium. The sequence continues at coordinate 7,805 of JBFYOR010000445.1, forward strand.
ATCGTTCTGGCCGTGGTGATCGTGGCCGGATTCGGCGTCGCCGACGAGGCGGTGCAGGCGTTCACCCCGGGCCGTACCGGTGGCGATCTGTACGACTGGATCGCCGATCTGCTCGGCGCGACGGCCGGGGCGCTGCTGAGCCTGCTGACGAGGCGGCGTCTGAATCGGATGGTCTCCGGCGGAACC